>JBGAUK010000120.1:0-8499 GCA_044228695.1 Chromatiaceae bacterium
GACGGTAAGGTCGACCACGGAGACGTCGGAGGTCGGGACGCGGAAGGCCATGCCGGTCAGCTTCTTGTTCAGCTCGGGCAGCACCACGCCCACCGCCTTGGCGGCGCCGGTGGAGGACGGGATGATGTTCTCCAGGATGCCGCGACCGCCGCGCCAGTCCTTCATGGAGGGACCATCGACGGTCTTCTGGGTAGCGGTGGCCGCATGCACCGTGGTCATGAGGCCGCGCTTGATGCCCCAGTTGTCATGCAGGACCTTGGCGACCGGGGCCAGGCAGTTGGTAGTGCAGGAGGCCGCCGAGATGATGGCCTGGCCGGCGTAGGTCTTGTGATTGACGCCATAGACGAACATGGGGGTGGCATCTTTGGAGGGGGCGCTCTGCACCACCTTCTTGGCACCCGCCTCGATGTGCTTCTGGCAGGAAGCCTCGTCCAGGAAAAAGCCGGTGCACTCAATGACCAATTCGGCGCCGATCTCGTCCCACTTGAGGTTGGCCGGGTCGCGCTCGGCGGTCAGACGAATACGCTTGCCATTGACTATCATGGTGTTGCCGTCAACGGCGATGTCGCCCGGGAAGTTGCCATGGACCGAATCATACTTAAGCATGTAGGCCAGGTAGTCGGGGGCCAGGAGGTCGTTGATGCCAACCACCTCGATGCTCGGAAAATCCTTGGCGATAGCGCGGAAGGCCATGCGGCCGATGCGGCCAAATCCGTTGATGCCCACTTTGATCGTCATGCGTTTGCTCCTGGTCTGGTTGTATTAAGGGATAAAAGGGAGAAGCGGGGCGGCCGAAACCGCCCCGCGGCGGGTCTTAGAGGAGGCCCTTGACGGTGGCCACCACCTGATCGACCGTGAAGCCGAAGGCCTTGAAGAGGTCGCCGGCGGGAGCGGACTCACCGAAGCGGTCGATACCGACCACGGCGCCCTGGCAACCGACATACTTCCACCAGCCAGCGGTGCAGGCCGCCTCTATCGCGACCCGGGTATTCACGGCACGGGGCAGCACGGACTCCCGATAGGCCGCGTCCTGGGCATCGAAGGTATCGGTGCTGGGCATGGAGACCACGCGCACAGACTTACCGCCCGCCGCCAGGGCGTCGGCGGCCTTGACCGCCAGTTCCACCTCGGAACCCGTGGCGATGAGGATGGCGTCCGGCGTTTCGGCGCAATCGCGCAACACATAGCCACCCCGGCCGATGCCTGCCATCTGGTCGGCATCGCGGTCCATGTGGGCCAGGTTCTGACGGGAGAAGATGAGGCAGCTTGGCCCCGTCTTGCGCTCGATCGCCAACTTCCAGGCGACGGCGGACTCGACGGCGTCGCAGGGGCGCCAGACGCTCATGTTGGGGATGAGCCGCAGGGTCGGGATCTGCTCGACGGGCTGGTGGGTGGGACCATCCTCGCCCAGACCAATGGAGTCATGGGTATAGACGAAGATGCTGGGCACCTTCATGAGGGCCGCCATGCGCAAGGCATTGCGGGCGTATTCCGAGAACATGAGGAAGGTGGCGCCATAGGGGACGAAGCCCCCATGCAGGGCGGCGCCGTTCATGATGGCGGACATGCCGAACTCGCGCACGCCGTAGTAGATGTAGTTGCCCGAGGCATCCGTGCGGCTAACACCCTTGCAACCCTTCCAGATCGTTAGGTTGGAGCCCGCCAGGTCGGCGGAACCACCCAGCAGTTCCGGCAGCAGGGGGCCAAAACCCTCCAGGGCATTCTGGGAGGCCTTGCGGGAGGCAATGGTCTCGGCCTTGGCAACCACGGCGGCAATGAAGGCATCTGACTTCTCGGCCCAATCCGCGGGCAGGTTCCCGGCTATGCGGCGCTGGAACTCCACCGCCTGGGTGGGATAGGCCGCGGCATAGGCCTCGAAGCGGCCATTCCATTCGGCCTCGGCGCGGGCACCCGCGTCCCGGGCATCCCAGCCCGCCTGGATATCCTGGGGAATCTCGAAGGGGGCATGACGCCAGCCCAGGTTCTCGCGGGTCAGGGCGATCTCGTCGTCGCCCAGGGGGGCGCCGTGGCAGTCTTCCTTGCCCTGCTTGTTGGGCGAGCCGAAACCGATGATGGTCTGGCAGCAGATCAGGGAGGGCTTGCCGTCCATGGCGCGGGCCACCTCGATCGCGGCCTTGATGGCCTCGGGGTCATGGCCATCGACCTTGGGGATGACATGCCAGCCATAGGCCTCGAAGCGCTTGGGGGTGTCGTCCAGGAACCAGGCTGGGGTATTGCCGTGACCCCGCACCTCGCCATCGATAGAGATATTGTTGTCGTCGTAGAAGCAGATCAGCTTACCCAGGCCCAGGACGCCCGCCAGGGAGCAGGCCTCGTGGGAGATACCCTCCATCAGGCAGCCATCGCCCAGGAAGACATAGGTGTGGTGATTGACGATCTCGTGGCCGGGCTGGTTGAACTGACCGGCGAGGACCTTCTCGGCGAGGGCCATGCCCACCGCATTGGTCAGGCCTTGCCCCAGAGGGCCCGTAGTGGTTTCGATGCCGGGGGCATAGCCGTACTCGGGGTGCCCTGGGGTCTTGGAATGAAGTTGCCGAAAAGACTTGAGGTCCTCGACGCCGATGTCGTAACCCGTGAGGTGCAGCAGGGAATAGATCAGCATGGAGCCGTGCCCGTTGGAGAGCACGAAGCGGTCACGGTCGGCCCAGTCCGGATTGACGGGGTTGTGGCGCATGTAGTCGTTCCACAGCACCTCGGCGATATCCGCCATGCCCATGGGGGCACCTGGGTGACCGGACTTGGCCTTCTGAACCGCATCCATGCTCAGGGCGCGGATTGCGTTCGCCAGTTCTTTGCGTGAGGACATGAAGCCCCTCCTCGTAGTTGTTGTGGAGACCGAAGTCTTGTGGTCGGCGTCTGGCTGGTTTGGCTGCGCGCCCCTGGCCAGCATGGCAAAAGGTCGCATATTTTGGCCCAATTTAGCCCCTCACCGCAAACCAACTGGGCTTATGAAGGCAAAAATACTTTTATAGATTCTAATATACTGATTTTGTTACACAGCCCCGCCCCTTGGCCCGGACGGCCAGGAAAATCTTCAGTCTTCCCGCCACTTGATGGAGCAGCCCATGCTGGGAATCTGGTCCCGCGGGCCTGCCCCGGTGGCGGCAACCGCCTTCATGGCCTCGTAAAGGTCGCGCCGGACGTCCGCGGGGGCGGCCTCCTTGCGGCTCTCGTCGAGGCGGCCCCGGTACTCGAGTTTCAGATCGCCGTTGTAGCCGAAAAAGTCCGGGGTGCAGACGGCGCCGTAGGCCTTGGCCACCTCTTGGGTCTCGTCAAGCAGGTAGGGAAACGGAAAATTCAGCTCCTGGGCGATACGCCGCATGTTGTCAAAGGAGTCTTCCGGGTAGTCGCTGGGATCGTTGGACATGATGGCCACGCACCGGATGCCGAGGGGCTCCAGGTCCCGGGCGTCGCGGATGATGCGGTCGATGACCGCCTTGACGTAGGGACAATGGTTGCAGATAAACATGACCATTAGCCCCTTGTCGCCCTTGCAATCGTCGCGGGTCCAGCGGCGGCCATCCACGCCGGGCAGATTGAAATCCGGGGCTAACCGACCAAAATCGCAGACTGGCGTGTGCAGGGATACCATAGGGGACCTCTCCTCGCGGGGATCTAAATTAGGACAAGAGGGTGCGCGAAACCGCTTCATCTTACCCCTTGGGCGGAAAAATCCAAGACTGCTACTAGGAATGAGGGGCCAGGGGCCCTAAAATCCGCCGTTTTCATCCGGCGCCCTCGGGGAGCCACAGCAAGGAGCCTCTACCCCACCATGTCGAAAGAAACCATCTTCACCTCCGAATCCGTCTCCGAGGGTCATCCCGACAAGGTCGCCGATCAGATATCCGACGCGGTCCTGGACGCCATCCTGACCCAGGACCCCGATCCGCAGCACGCCCGCGTTGCCTGCGAGACCATGATCAAGACCGGGGCCGTCATCATCGGCGGGGAGATCACGACCCACGCCTGGATCGACCTCGACGAAGTGGTGCGCAAGGTGGTCTGCGACATCGGCTACACCAGCTCCCATGTCGGCTTCGACGGCTCGACCTGTGCCGTCATGTCTCTGATCGGCAAGCAGTCCAGCGACATCGCCCAGGGCGTGAACCGTTCCGCCCCCGAGGAGCAGGGTGCCGGCGACCAGGGCCTGATGTTCGGTTACGCCACCAACGAGACCGATGTCCTGATGCCCGCTGCCATCACCTATGCCCACCGCCTGGTGCAGCGCCAGGCTGAAATGCGCAAGACCCACGTCCTCCCCTGGCTGCGCCCGGACGCTAAGAGCCAGGTCACCCTGCGCTACGCCGACGGCCAGGTGGTCGGGGTGGAGGCGGTGGTGCTGTCCACCCAGCACGACCCCGACGTGGACTACAAACACCTGTGCGAGGCGGTGATGGAGAACATCATCCTGCCCATCATCCCCGCCGCCTGGATCCACAAGGGCACCAAGTTCCACATCAACCCCACGGGTTCCTTCGTCATCGGTGGTCCCGTCGGGGACTGCGGCCTGACCGGGCGCAAGATCATCGTCGATACCTACGGCGGGGCCGCCCGTCACGGCGGGGGCGCCTTCTCCGGCAAGGACCCATCTAAGGTGGACCGCTCGGCCGCCTACGCCGGACGCTACGTGGCCAAGAACATCGTCGCCGCCGGGCTGGCCGACCGCTGCGAGATTCAGGTCTCCTATGCCATCGGCGTGGCCGAGCCGACCTCCATCTCTATCGAGACCTTCGGCACCGCCAAGATCGACGAGGAGCGTATCGCCCAACTGGTGCGCGAGCACTTCGACCTGCGCCCCTACGGCATCGTCCAGATGTTGGATCTGGTGCGGCCCATCTTCCTCAAGACCGCGGCTTACGGGCACTTCGGGCGCGAGGAGCCGGAATTCACCTGGGAGCGCACCGACCGGGCGGAGGCCCTGCGCGCCGCGGCCGGGCTATAGGCACCAATTCTTCCCTCACCCCACCCCGAGGAGCGCTGCGACCCCAGCAGGGGCCAGGCTCGGTGGTGGCCAACCCTGACAACGGCGCTCACTCTGATAATCACTGGAGTTGACTAGCATGAGTGAGTTTACCGACTACAAGGTGGCCGACATCGCCCTGGCCGCCTGGGGCCGTAAGGAGATCGCCATCGCCGAGACGGAGATGCCCGGTCTCATGGCCCTGCGCCACAAGTACGCGGCCACCCAGCCCCTCACGGGCGCCCGGGTCACCGGCAGCCTGCACATGACCATCCAGACCGCGGTCCTCATCGAGACCCTGGTCGCGCTTGGCGCCCAGGTGCGCTGGTGTTCCTGCAACATCTTTTCCACCCAGGACCATGCCGCCGCCGCCATTGCCGCGGCTGGCGTCCCCGTCTATGCCTGGAAGGGCGAGACCCTGGAGGAATACTGGTGGTGCACCGAGCAGGTGGTCAACTGGCCCGACGGCGGTGGCCCCAACATGATCCTAGACGACGGCGGCGACGCCACCCTGCTGGTGCACAAGGGTGTCGAGTACGAGCAGGCCGGCGCCGTCCCCGCCCCCACTGCCCAGGATAATGAGGAGTGGCGCGCCATCCTCGGCGTCCTCGGCCGGACCTTCCAGCGCGACAACCAGCACTGGACCCGGCTCGCCGCCGAGATTCGCGGCGTCACCGAGGAGACCACCACCGGCGTCCATCGCCTCTACGAGATGGCCAAGGCCGAGACCCTCCTCTTCCCGGCCATGAACGTCAACGACTCGGTCACCAAGTCCAAGTTCGACAACCTCTACGGTTGCCGTGAGTCCCTGGTGGACGGCATCAAGCGCGCCACGGATGTCATGATCGCTGGCAAGGTCGCCATGGTCTGCGGTTATGGCGACGTCGGCAAGGGTTGCTGCCAGTCCCTGCGGGGCCTGGGCGCCCAGGTCTGGGTCTCCGAGATCGACCCCATCTGCGCCCTTCAGGCCGCCATGGAAGGTTACAAGGTGGTCACCATGGAAGAGGCCGCGCCCCTGGCGGACATTTTCGTCACCGCCACCGGCAACCTCGACATCATTACCCATGACCACATGCTGGCCATGAAGGACCAGGCCATCGTCTGCAATATTGGCCACTTCGACAACGAGATCGACGTCGCCTCCATTGAGGGCTACGTCTGGGACGAGATCAAGCCCCAGGTGGATCACGTCATCTTCCCCACCGGCCGGCGTATCATCCTGCTCGCCAAGGGCCGCCTGGTGAATCTGGGCTGCGCCACCGGCCACCCCAGCTTCGTCATGTCCAACAGCTTCACCAATCAGATCCTGGCCCAGATTGAGATCTTCAACCATCGCGACCAGTACCCGATCGGCGTCTATGTTTTGCCGAAAAAGCTGGACGAGGAGGTGGCGCGCCTGCACCTGAGCAAGATCGGCGTCCATCTCAGCCAACTCAGACAGGCCCAGGCCGACTACATCGGCGTCCCGGTGGAAGGCCCCTACAAGCCTGAATATTACCGGTATTGAGAGTTGATCGAGGCGCCAGAGCCCCATGGGGTTCGGGCGCCGCCCGCCTCGCTAGCGGCGGGTCCGCTGATTCCGGGCACCGATGGCTTTGCGGGCATGGGGGGCTCAGGCCCCTCTGACCCTGCGGTCCCCATACCAAACGTCCAGGAACAACTTCACTCTCCCCTGCCCCGAGGCAACCCTCCCGCGCCTGACAGGAGCACCCATGCCAGCCCCCCATACCCACCAACCCGCTTTCAGCTTCGAGCTGTTCCCGCCCAAGACCCCGGAGGGGATGACCAAACTCGCCGCCAGCATCGACCTGATGAATGCCATGGGGCCCGACTACTTCTCCGTCACCTACGGGGCCGGCGGCTCCACCCGGGACAGCACCTTCGCGGCCCTGGACCTGCTCCTGGCCAGGGGCATACCGGCCGCCCCCCACCTCGCCTGCATCGGCTCCAGCCGGGCCGAGATACGCGGCATCCTGGAACGTTACCAGGCTCAGGGCATTCGCCGCCTCGTGGCCCTGCGCGGCGATCTGCCCTCCGGCATGGGGCTGGGCGCCGCCGGGGACTTCCGCAATGCCAACGAACTGGTAGCCTTCATCCGTCAGGAGACCGGCGACCACTTCTACCTCGAGGTCGCGGCCTACCCCGAGGTCCATCCCCAGGCCCCCAACGCCGATCAGGACCTTGCCAACTTCCAGCGTAAGGTCGGGGCCGGCGCCAACGCCGCCATCACCCAGTATTTTTACAACCCCGACGCCTATTTTGGCTTTGTCGAGCGCTGCGCGGCCCGGGGCATCCAGATCCCCATCCAGCCCGGCATCATGCCCATCACCAACTTCTCCCAGCTCGCCCGCTTCTCCGACGCCTGCGGCGCCGAGATCCCGCGCTGGGTCCGCAAACGCCTGGAGGCCCTGGGCGACGACATCGAGGCCATCCGCGCCTTCGGCCACGAGGTGGTCCTCGGCCTCTGCCAGCGCCTCCTGGAGGGTGGCGCCCCGGGCCTGCACTTTTACAGCATGAATCAGGCGGGTCCGGTGCTCCGCTTGTGCCAGGATCTTGGCCTGGCACCGGTGGGTCGCCCTTGAATCAGGAATCCCTATCCCGGAATCAGGCAGACAGCAACATGTCCCCGGTAGAGGCACAGTGAAGGGACGGGCCGCCGGAAGAACTTTGGCAGGGTTCGGCCCCAGTTATATTTCCAGCCGATAGCCAACGCCAGACACGGTGAGCAGGTGCTGGGGCCGCGCCGGTTCGTCTTCCAGTTTGCGGCGCAGCCCGGCCATAAAGACCCGCAGGTAATGAATGCGATCCACATGCGAGGGTCCCCAGACCTCCTTCAGCAATTGTCGGTGCGTCAGCACGCGGCCGGCGTGGGTAAGCAGCACGGTCAACATGCGGTATTCGATGGGCGTCAGATGCACGGCTTGGTCGGCACGCGTGACCGTGCGGTGGACCAGGTCGATGCGCAGATTGCCGAACTCGACCAGGGCTTTGCCGCCGTCCTCGAGCCGGACCACCCGGCGCAGCAAGGCGCGCAGGCGGGCCAGCAATTCCGGTACGCCAAAGGGCTTGGTCAAATAGTCGTCAGCGCCCGCATCCAGGGCCGCCACCTTCTGTGCTTCCTCGCCACGCGCGGAGAGAATCAGGATGGGAATGAGGGTCCAGGCGCGCAGATCGCGGATGACATCGAGGCCGTCCCGATCGGGCAGTCCCAGGTCGAGAATGATCAATTCCGGCTGGCGGGTGGCGGCCTCGATCAGGCCACGCTCGGCGGTTTCCGCCGGCCAGACCTGAAAGCCGGACGCGCCGAGGGCGCTATGCAGGAAGCGGCGAATTTCCTTGTCGTCTTCGATCAGCACCAGGTTCACGACCGGTTCGCTCATGCCAATTCCTTGATAGCCGGTGGCTGGCCCCTTGGCAGGGTGAAGAGGAAGCAGGCCCCGGCTTGGGGGTGCCGATCCCCTGCCCGATTGCGCGCCCAGACACGGCCGCCATGGGCGACGACGATGGCGCGCACGATG
>JBGAUK010000121.1:0-8306 GCA_044228695.1 Chromatiaceae bacterium
AGTTGCGCTTGCCCGGGGGGCGCGCCATGACGGAGACGCCGGTCTCCAGCAGATCCTCGCCGGTCAGTTCCAGATAGGCATGACCGCCACCGAAGAGGCGGGGGAAGAGTTGCTGCAGGCCCTGATTGACCTGGTCAAAGGTGTCCTTGAAGCGGCCCCGGGTCTCGCGGTCGATGCGACGGATCACCGTCTCCAGGGTCTCCAGGGAGCGGAAGATGTCATCGTGCTGGGCGTCCAGATAGTGCTTGCGCTCGGACTGGGCCTGGTATTCGTCGATGGCGGCCAGGTTGATGTTGCCCAGCCGGGCGATGCGCTGGGTCACCTGCTCCAGGCGCCCTTGCCAGTCCTCCGCCGTCGCAGCGGGGTCCGCCAGGGCGGCCAGCAGTTCCCGGGGGGCGAGGGCCAGGGCCTGGAGTTGTTCCTCCAGGGTGCGGCGTAGCACCAGGCGCTCCTGGCGCTCCAGCCGCAGAACGTCCAGGGTGGCGCGCGCGACGCGGATGGCCTCTTCCAGGCGATGACGTTCCTGTTCCAGTCCCCGCACGCCCTGGTCCAGGGCCTCCAGGCGCTCCCGGGCCGCGCTCAGGGCCGCCTCCGCCGCTAGCCGCAGGCCGAGCTGCGCCCCGAGGCGCTCCTCCTGCTCCGCCAGGGGCGCGATCTGGTCCGCCAGGGCCGCGCGCACCTCGGCGGCCCGGGCCAGGAGCTGATCACCCTGGGCGCGGGCGCGCTCCAGACCTCGCGCCGTGGCCTCGCGACTGGCGAGCCGGGATTCGATGCCGACCCGCAGCCGATGCTCCCGCTCGCGCCCGTCGCGCTCCTGACCCCGGGCCAGGGCGACGGCGGCGCGCAAGCCCTCGCGCTGATCAGACAGGGTCGTGCGTTGTTCGGTATGACCCTCGACGGCCTCTAGGGCGGCATGGAGCCGCTCGCGGGACTCGCCCATGTCCTCCAGGGCTATCTCCAGGGCCTCCCGTAGCTCACGCCCCTCCGACGCCAGGGCCTGGCGCCGCTCGTGGCGGTGCTCCAGGCCGGCGCGCCGGCCGGTGAGGTCGGCCCGTACCTGGGCGATGGTCCGGTTGAGGTCCGCCTCCCGGCTGGCCAGGGCATCGCGCTCGGTTTCCAGGGCGCGGCGGTGGTCGCGCGCCGCCTCTTGGGCAGCGGCCAGGGTCCGCACCTGCTCGTCGAGGTCGCCGATCTGGCCCTCCAGGGCCTTGAGCGCCTCGCCCCGGGCCAGGACGCCGCCGAGGGGCTGGTCCTGGGCCGGGGTGCGCAGCCAGTTGGGGCCGACCTCGATACCCTCCGGGGTGACCAGGCTGTGGCCGGCCGGGAGCCCGGGGCGCTCCGTCAGGGCCTGGGCAAGAGTGGCGACCGGGCGCGCGCGCCCCAGGAGCCCCTGCAGGGGCCAGGGGCAGACGACCTGGTCGAGCAGGCTGCCGGGGGCTGGCTCGGCGCCGGCCGGGGCCTGGGTGTCGAAAAGGGCCAGGGCCGCGGGGGTGGCGGCCAGTCCCCCGGCATGGCGCGCCAGATCCGAGGTGCAGATGGCCTTGAGGTGCAGGCCCAGGATGGCCTCCACCGCCAACTCCGAGCCGGGTGCGACCTTAAGTTCATCGAGCAGCCGGGGCGCCTGGGCCAGGCCCTGGGCGGCCAGCCAGGTGACGGTGTCGCTATCGCCGTCGGCCAGCGCCGCCTCCTGGAGGGCGGCGAGGGAGGATTGGCGGCCCCGGGCTGCCTGGAGCTGGGTGCGCGCCCTGTCTAGTTGGGCGGTCAGGTCGCGCCGCTCCGCCTCTTGGGCGCCCCAGGCGGTCGTCAACCGGTCGCGGTCCCCGGCGCAGGCCGCCAGGGTAACGTTCAGGGCCGCCTCGCGCGCCTCCAGGGCCGTGATCTGCTCTTCGATTTCATCGGTGGCAAGGCGGCCCAGCTCCTCTTCCAGGCGCGACAGCCGGGCCCGGTCCTGACCCAGGCGCTGTTCCAGATGATTGATCCGGGCACGCTCCATCTGGGCCTGCTGGGCCGGGCCCGCCGCCGCGCGATTGAGGTCGTCCCACTGGGCCTCCCAGGTCTTGAGGGCCGCCTCCGCCGCCTCGACGCTGGCCAGGGCGGCCTCGCGGTCGTCTTCCGCCGCCAGCAGCGCCGGCTCGTCTTGTGCCAGCCGCTGATCCAGCTCCGTCAGTGCCGCCAGGTCACGGTCCAGCAGGCGGGCGGCCTCGGCGCTGTCCCCTTCCAGGCGGGCCAGCTCGACTTCCTGGCGGCGGCGGTGCTCGCGGGCGAACTGAATGCCCTGCTCCAGCCGGGCGATCTCGGCGCCCACGGCGTAGTAACGGCCCTGGACCTGATTGAAGTGGTCCGAGGCCTCGGCGAAAGCGGCGCGCTGGGCCTCGATGTCCGCCTCCAGATGGCGCTGGCGCGCCAGGTCGGCCTCCAGGCCCAGTTCCTGCCCGCTCAGTTCCTGGTCACGCTGGCGCAGATCCTGGTCCAGGGACCGCCAGCGCAGAGCCTTGAGCTCGGCGTCGAGCTGGCGCTCTTCCGCCTTGAGGCGCTGATATTTCTCGGCGGTGGCGGCTTGCCGTTCCAGATGCAGGAGTTGCTTGGCGACCTCCTCACGCAGGTCATTGAGGCGGTCCAGGTTCTCGCGGGTGTTACGGATGCGGGTCTCGGTCTCGCGGCGGCGCTCCTTATACTTGGAGATGCCGGCGGCCTCCTCCAGGAAGAGCCGCAGATCCTCGGGACGCGCCTCAATGAGGCGCGAGATCATGCCTTGCTCGATGATGGCGTAACTGCGAGGGCCGAGACCGGTACCGAGGAAGAGATCCTGAATATCCCGGCGCCGGCAGCGTGCGCCGTTGAGAAAGTAGTTGGATTGGCCGTCGCGACTGACCTGGCGCTTGACCGAGATCTGGGCGTACTGGGCGTATTCGCCCCCGGCACCGCCATCCGCGTTGTCGAAGAGGAGTTCGATGGTGGCCAGGCCGACCGGCTGGCGGCTGGTGGAGCCGTTGAAGATGACGTCGGCCATGGACTCGCCGCGCAGCATCTTGGCGGAGCTTTCGCCCATGACCCAACGCACGGCGTCGATGACGTTCGATTTGCCGCAGCCGTTCGGCCCCACGATCCCGGACAGGTTGCTCGGGAAGAGCACCGTCGTGGGGTCCACGAAGGATTTGAAACCGGCAAGTTTGATCTTCTCCAACCGCATCGTCGCAAGATACAGGACCCAGGGTTGCAGGGCAAAACCGCGCAACCGCGCACGGCATGGATCGTGAAAGATTTCCCCAAGCGATTGGCGGGGTTGGCGGGGGGATGGGTCTGCTAAAATGGCGCCTTGAGTTTCGCACCATCATGAGCCTAACATGCCGATCGCCCCCAGCCGAGAACTGGAAACCTTCCCGAATCCCGCCCCGGAACGCGACTACACCATTCGCATCCGGGTGCCCGAGTTCACCTGCCTCTGCCCCAAGACGGGGCAGCCCGACTTCGCTGAACTGACCCTGGAATATGTCCCGGACCGCCTGTGCGTGGAATTGAAGTCCTTAAAGCTATACGTCTGGTCCTACCGCGACCAAGGCGCCTTTCATGAGGCCGTCACCAATCTGATCCTTGCGGACCTGGTTGGGGCCACCCTCCCCCGCTTCATGCGCTTGACCGCCGAGTTCAACGTGCGGGGCGGGATTTTCACCACGGTGGTCGCCGAGCACCGGGCTCCGGACTGGAAACCGGCGGCTCCGGTACTACTGCCCTGAAATTCCTGGCGGATGCTTAGCACCCCCACCAGCCGGGTCAGGGGCCTGGTCACCCGGTCTTGCTGGTCCCTCCGCGACCTGCAAGCTAGCGGTTACCCTGTTACCTAACGTCGTCAATTCCCTTCATGTCAACCCTTGCAACTCTTCGCTCCAGACCCGTTTCTGTTTCCTCGGCCCATTGGCGCCACTACGACTCATCGGATGGCGTGTGAATTGCGTCTTTTTTCTTGTTCGCCCCATCTCCGGCCTTGTCGGCGAGGAAATGCCGGGCGAATACCCATTTAACAAACCTTAATCCTAGACGGGAGATTTCCATGGGTAATGTGGACTTGAGTTATCTGGGCATCAACCCGGATGTGGTCTGCTTTCGTTGGCCAACCCCAAGGTTGGTCGAGGAGGCGGTGAAGAATCGCGAGGGGCACCTGCTTCACCACCTGGCCTTCGCGGTCAGGACCGGGCATACCGGCCGCTCGCCCAAGGATCGCTTCATCGTCGACGACGCCACATCCCATAATAGCGTCTCGTGGAACAACATCAACCAGCCCATCAGCGAGGCGTCCTTTGATGGGGTTTTCGAGCGGGTGCGCCAGTACGTCCGCGCCTACAGCGTCTATGTGCAGGATGTTTACGCAGGCGCCGACGAGCGTTATCGCATACCCGTGCGGTTTATCGGCACCGCCGCCTGGCAGTCGCTGTTCGTGCGCAATATGTTCATCCTGCCATCGGACGAGGAATTGGCACGGTTCGAGCCGGAGTGGAACGTCATCGGACTACCCAATCTGGGTCTGGACGAACCCACGGCCCAGGAGTTGGGCCTTAAGTCCAATGACTTCATTCTGATTAGTTTTGCGCGCAAGCTAATCCTGATAGGCGGCACGGGTTACGCCGGCGAGATCAAGAAATCCATCTTCACAGTCCTCAACTACCTGATGCCGGATCAGGGCGTCTTACCCATGCATGCCTCCGTCAACGTGGGGCAACAAGGGGCCGTCACGGTCTTTTTTGGGCTTTCGGGGACGGGGAAAACGACCGTCTCGATGGACCCGGAACGCCTCTTCTTGGGGGATGACGAGCACGGCTGGGGCGACGACGGGGTCCATAATTTCGAGGGGGGTTGCTACGCCAAAACCATTCGCCTTTCCGCACAGGATGAGCCCCTGATTTACGCGGCCACCGAGCGCCATGGCACGACGGTGGAAAACGTCGCCTGGGACCCTCTCACCCGGCACATCGACTACGACGATGGCGGCTACACGGAAAATGGCCGCGCCTCCTTTTCCCTGGAGGCCATTCCGAACGCCATCTTCTCCGGCAAGGCGGGACACCCGGATTGCATCATCTTCCTCACCGCCGATGCCTTTGGGGTGCTGCCACCCGTGGCGCGGCTATCCCCCGAGCAGGCGGCCCTTCACTATAGCCTGGGCTACACCGCCAAGGTGGCGGGGACCGAACGGGGGGTCAAGGAGCCAGAACCGGTCTTCAGCGCCCTCTATGGCGAGCCCTTCTTCCCGCGGCCCCATGCTACTTATATCAATCTCTTCATGGAGAAGTTACGCCAGCATCAGGTGCCCGTCTGGTTGGTGAACACGGGGTGGACCGGCGGCAAATACGGGGTGGGCAAGCGGATCGATATCCCGGTGACCCGAGCCATCATCCGGGCCATTCAGAGCGGTGAGTTGAATCAGGTCGCCTTCAGGACGAACCCGGTCTTTGGCTTCGAGGTACCGACTACTTGCCCGGGCGTGCCCGCCACGATTCTGGATCCGGCCTCGACCTGGCAGGACCAGACCGCCTTTGAGCATGACCAGCGAGCCCTGGCGAATTTCTTCATCGAACGCGCCGCCAAGCTCAGTCTCCCAAGCGAGGTCCTGGCGCAAATCCCGAAGATTTAGGGAACTACAGGAATGAAAAACCGGAGGCGGCCTTCACGGATCGCCTCCGGATGCCGCGCATTTTCAGATGGTCGAAGGGGACCTCGCCTCACTTCAGCCGGGAAAGATCCCGAACGGCCCCGTGAGCGGCGCTGGTGGTCATGGCGGCGTAGGCTTGCAAGGCCTGGGAGACCTGACGTTGCCGCGAAACGGGATGCCAGGCCGAGGCCCCTTTGGCCTCCATCGCCTGGCGCCTTTGCTCCAGTTCCTCGACCGAGACCCGCAGATCGATGCGTCGATTGGGGATATCAATGGCAATGAGGTCGCCCTCCGCGACCAAGCCAATAGCCCCACCCCCGGCGGCCTCGGGGGAGACATGGCCAATGGAAAGGCCAGAGGTACCACCGGAAAAGCGCCCATCCGTGATCAGGGCACAGGCCTTGCCAAGCCCCTTGGATTTGAGATAACTGGTCGGATAGAGCATTTCCTGCATGCCGGGGCCACCCATGGGGCCTTCGTAGCGGATCAGGACCACATCACCCTCCCGGACTTGGTCGGCCAGGATGGCTTCGACCGCATCATCCTGGCTTTCGAAGATGCGGGCTGGCCCGGTAAAGGTCAGGATAGAGGCATCCACCCCCGCCGTCTTAACGATACAGCCCTGCTCCGCGAGATTTCCAAACAGCACCGCCAAGCCCCCGTCGCGACTATAGGCGTGCTCAAGATCGCGGATGCAACCGTGGGCACGATCCAGGTCCAGGCTCGGCCAGCGGGCCTTCTGGCTGAAGGCCACTTGAGTCGGGACCCCACCTGGAGCGGCCAGGAAACGGGACCTCGCCTCCTCACTCCCCTGGCCACCGATGTCCCAGCGGGCCAATGCCGCGCCGAGGCTTGCGGCATGGACGGTTGGCACCTCCCGATGGATAAGCCCCGCTCGGTCCATCTCCCCCAGTATGGCCATGATGCCCCCGGCACGATGGACATCCTCCACGTGGTACTTCGGGGTCGAGGGGGCGACCTTACACAGGTTGGGAACCTTGCGACTGAGCCGGTCGATATCGCTCATGGTGAAATCCACCCCGGCTTCATGGGCAGCGGCCAGTAGATGCAGCACGGTATTGGTGGAACCGCCCATGGCAATATCCAGGCTCATGGCATTCTCGAAGGCCTGAAAGTTGGCGATGGACCTGGGCAGAACCCTGGCATCATCCTGTTCGTACCAGCGGCGGGCGAGGTCAACCACCAAGCGCCCCGCTTCGAGAAAGAGGGCCTCGCGATCGGCGTGCGTCGCCACCAGGGTGCCATTGCCGGGAAGGCTCAGACCCAGGGCTTCTGTTAGACAATTCATCGAGTTGGCGGTAAACATGCCGGAGCAGGAGCCGCAGGTAGGGCAGGCGGAACGCTCGTATTCCTTAACCTGGGCATCACTCTCCCCTGGGTTGGCCGCCACCACCATGGCATCCACCAGATCGAGGTGGATCTCGGTCCCTTGACGTATGACCTTACCTGCCTCCATGGGTCCGCCAGAGACGAAGACGACGGGTATGTTGAGGCGCAGGGCGGCCATCAACATGCCGGGGGTGATTTTGTCGCAGTTGGAGATGCAGACCAGGGCATCGGCGCAATGGGCATTGACCATGAATTCCACTGAGTCGGCGATGAGGTCGCGGGACGGCAGGGAATAGAGCATGCCGCCATGCCCCATGGCGATGCCATCATCGATGGCGATGGTATTAAACTCCTTCGCCACACCCCCCGCCCGCTCGATTTCACGGGCTACCAACTGACCCATGTCCTTGAGATGAACATGCCCCGGGACGAATTGGGTGAAGGAATTGGCGACAGCAATGATAGGTTTTTGAAAGTCCGCATCGGTCATGCCGGTGGCGCGCCACAGGGCGCGAGCGCCAGCCATGTTTCGACCTTCAGTCGTGGTGCGGGAGCGATAACGGGGCATTGAGGTCTCCGACAGGTAAGCGGGTGCCACCAATTGGCCGGCCAATGAAGCCGGGCCCAAGGACGGCCATGTGAGGGGAATTCTACCGGATACGGCGAAGCGAAGCCTTTACCGTCAACCTTCGGGGGGCGTACTGAAGGTGGTGAAGCGAAATGGCACGGCCATGAGACCGAGATCCGTGGTGAGAAGGACCTTCGCCTCCCAATTCATCCGATTGCGCACACAAATAGGGAGGGTCACCTGACCTTGCCAGTCGTCAGAACCCGCCGCCTCTAGCTGGACCCGGTTATGGCCCATATTCATGTCCGTGCCCGCGAAATCAACCTCAACGGCACGGGCCCCAAGACTTTCGATACGAACCCTCAAGGCCAGGGGCTGGAGGACAGGTAGCGAGCGCGGTTCAATCTCAAAACGGACTTTGCCGCCCTCCGGCAAGTTACCCGTGCAGGGACCCTGGCGCAAATCACAACTTGGAACCAAGGGGGCGATGGCAACGACTTGTGGGAACAGGATTGGCCAGACCCGGTAAAGCGAATAGGCGATCATACCGATGGCAATGGCGCCTACAGACAACCAAACTAATTTCGTCTTCATATAGATCCGTCAGGGCTTACCCATTCATTTGTGCGCTCCCAAAGAAAAACCCCGCCCTTATTTAAAGGCGGGGTTTCAGAAAAGGTCCTGGCGGTGACCTACTTTCACATGGGGAGGCCCCACACTATCATCGGCGATACACCGTTTCAC
>JBGAUK010000122.1:0-8174 GCA_044228695.1 Chromatiaceae bacterium
CTTTGCCGATCGCCAGGGCGCCGAACTGGCCCCGCTCACCGAGAACCTGCCCCTGGCCTTGCTGCCGGTGGTGGGCAAGGAGGTCTTGGTGCATGGGATCGAGGACCTGGTTGGCGCCGGGATTCGCGACCTGGTCATCGTGGTTTCGGCTCACGGCGATCAGATCGAGTCCGCCCTCGGTGATGGCCGTCGGTGGGGGGCGAGCTTCCGCTTCGTCCTCAGCCGCGGGGAGGAAGACCCGGGGGAGATTTGGCAACGCCTCAATCTGGGTGACCGGGAACCCGTGCTGGTCTTGCGCGGCGACGTGCTGCGGGCGCCGGTGGTGGCCAATTTCCTGGAGCAGGCGCAAGGACGGCCGGGCACGGCGGTCATTGGGACCCTGAGCGACCCCCGGGGGGCCCTGGTCCTGCTGCGCACGGGGGCCGGCATCGGCACGCCGCCCCTGGGCGATCTGCGCTGGACGGCGTCCGAGACGCCCACCCCGACCGAGGGGGCAGAGCGGCTGGCCCTGGGGGGGGTAGACCTCAACCTGCTCGCCGACATCGCCGACTATCATCGCGCCAATCGCGATATCGTCGCGGGCCGCTTCCATGGCATCCCCCTCCCCGGTCGAACCGTGGCCTTGGGGTTGAGCGTGGGCCGCCGGGCCAGCGTGCCGCCGAAGTGCCTCAAACAGGGGGTTGCCTTCGTGGGCGCCAACAGCCGGGTGCACCC
The DNA here is from genome assembly GCA_044228695.1 of Chromatiaceae bacterium. GTDB lineage: Bacteria > Pseudomonadota > Gammaproteobacteria > Chromatiales > Chromatiaceae > M0108. The sequence goes on from JBGAUK010000122.1 coordinate 715, forward strand.
CGAGGCGGAACTGATCGGCGAGGTGGTCATCGGCGACGACGTCGTCGTCGATCGTGGCGCCACCATCCGCGATAGCGTCATCCTGTCCAAGACCTATGTCGGCGAACTGGTCGAGGTCGCCAATGCCGTGGTCGCTTCCAACCTCTTGATCCGCGTCGATACCGGCGCCGTGCTGCGTATCAGTGATGCCTTCCTGCTCGCCAATCTCGCCAAGGGCGGGGCGACGGGCGCCCTGGGGCGCTGGCTGGACCGTCTCGCCGGGCTCTTGCTGCTGATCCTGTCGCTGCCCCTCTGGCCGCTGGCCGCCTTCCTGGCGGGGCGGGAAGGGGGGGGTGGCCGCTTGCTGGAGGCGAGGGATATGGAGGGCGATCGCCGTGAACAGCCGGGAGATCCGGTGAGTCCGCGCCGGACGGTGGTCCTGCTCAATTGGCGCACCCGCGTCCCGGTGCTCCGCCACCTGCCCTGGCTGCTGGCCGTGGTCCGCGGTGACCTGAGACTGGTGGGCGTGAGTCCCCTGACCCCCGAGCAATCCGCCGCCCGTGACGAGGACTGGCAATTCGTCCGCGATGCCGCCCCGGTGGGTCTCCTCGGCCCCACCCAGCTCAACGTCCCCGCGGACGCCTCGATCGAGGAGCGCCTGCTCAGCGACGCCTTCCACGCCCGCCAAAGCAGTTGGAGCCGGGATTTAGGCATACTTTGGGAAGCCCTGCGAATGCTGTTCACCCCCGACGCCTGGCGCCGCCCGGAGTAATTCGCACCCATCCTGTTTCATTCCCCCCGGGTTCATCCAAGTCCAGGGGCTCCTATAGAGAGGAAGACGAGACATCCCATGAACACCGAGCACCCCACCGCCGCGGGCTATCGGCCCCAAGTGGCTATCGTGATGCGGTCCTACAATGACCGCCCGGTCATCCGGCAGACCCTGGAGATGGTCTTGGGGCAAGGCTATAAGAACTTCGAGCTCTGGAACTTCGATTCCTCGTCGCAGGATGGCACCCTGGACATCATTCGGGAGTACAACGTCCCCGAGCGTATCCGGCTCAACGATTCCAAGAACTACAACCCGGGCCGCGTCCTCAACGAGGCGGTGCGGACCGTGCCAGGCGAGGTCCTGGTCTTTATCAACTCGGATGCCACCCCCGAGAGCGACGACTGGCTGGAGCGACTCATTACCCCCCTCGCGGACCCCGGCGTGGGCGCCGTCTATGGTCGCCAGACGGCCCGCCCGGACTGCCGCTCCCTGTTCGTCAAGGATACCGAACGGGCCTTTGGGGACGGCCGGGAGGCCGCGACCTGGGTCCACTTCTTCTCCATGGCCAATGCCGCCGCCCGCCGAGAGATCCTGGAGCAATACCCCTTCGAGACCCAGATCCAGTATTCCGAGGACATCGAGTGGTCCTACCGGCTGCGCCAGGCCGGCCTGCGCATCGCCTATGTGCCGGAGGCCGCGGCCACCCACTCCCATAACTACAGCCTGCGGCAGTCCTACAAGCGCCACTTCGGCGAGGGCAAGGCCGAGGCCTGGATCTTTCGCCAGGGTGAACTCAACACCTCCCTGCTCCGCTATTGCCTGCTGCCCTTTGGTATGGAGGTCCTGCGGGACCTGAGCTGGGGGGTGCGGCGGGGCTCGATGGAGGCCATTCTGCACAGCGTGCCCCTGCGGGCGGTGCAGAAGTGGGCACGGTGGCAAGGCGTGCGCGCGGGGATGAAAAACCATGCCACGGATTGACACCGACATAGCCCCCGCCGATCGCGACCGCTACACCCTGGACGGCGACGCCGCCGTGGAGGCGCGCATCGCCCACGACCAGGAGCTGGTAGCCCAGGCGGTCACCGCGCGCCTGGCCCCGCCCGCCTTCCGGGGCCTGGTCCTGATGGGCGGTTATGGTCGCGGGGAGGGCGGCTTCGTCCGGCGGGATGGCCAGCCCGAGCCCTACAACGACTACGACTACTTCGTGGTGGTGCGGGGGCTGGATGGCGCGGCCCGCGCGGCCCTGACCCAGGACCTGGCGGTGGCGGCCAAGGCCCTCGAACACCAGGTCGGTGTCGAGGTGGACTTTGCCCTGCTGCGCGAGGAGCGGCTGCCGGGCGCCGAATACTCCCTCATGAATGCCGAAATGCTCTGGGGCCACCGGGTGGTGGCGGGCGATCCCCAGGTGCTCGCCACCATGCCTGCCATGCCCTTCGCCAGCTTGCCGCCCGGAGAATTCACCCGCCTCCTGCTCAACCGCGGCAGTCTGCTGCTGCTGAATCAGCGCCGCCTCGCCAACCCCGAGCCCCTTGGCGCCGCCGATCAGGAAATTCTCTTCAAATATCTGTTCAAGGCCATCCTGGCCTGCGGGGATGCCCGACTGGCCGGCAGCGGTTGCTACCATCCCTCCTACCTCAAGAAGATCGAGCGCCTGGAAACCCTGGACTGGCCGGGGAAGGCCGCCTTCCTGGACCTTTACCGCCAGGCCTGGGAGAACAAGTTCCACCCCGACTACGCCCGCTTCGCCGCCGAGGACGCCGCGGCCTGGCAGGGGCGGGTGGTCCCCATCTGGCTGGCAACCCTGGCCTGGTTCGAGCAAGGGCGCGCGGGCCGGCCCATCCCGGACTGGAACACCTACGCGTCGCCCGGCTTCGCCAAGGGCCAGGGGGGGAAATCCTGGGGTGGTTTGCGCAACGCCCTCATCACCCTGCGCGACTTCGGGCCCACCGAACTGCTGCGACGACCCGCCTGGTCCCGGCGTTATCCCCGGGAGCGGCTCATCGCCGCCCTGCCCCTGCTGCTGGAAAACCCCGGTGCCCCGGCGTCCCCGGTGCTGGCCAATGCCCTGGCGCTGGCGCCCGGCGCTTCCTGGCAAGACGCGGTGGCAGCCTTCCTGGGACTCTGGCGGCGCTTTGCCTGAGTTGGCGAGGGCCCCGCTCATTGTGGGCCTGGCATCGGTCGCTTGGCCGATGCCTCCCCATCATCCCGCCGTCACGCCGGTGCCAGCCGCCTGTAGCCCGCCGCGCCCCCCGGGGGCACTGGCCTCAAACTGATTCCTGATCCTAGCGAAGCTTAACCATGGCCGACCACATCCTGCTGGTGGGAGGGGATACGCGCTCCCGTTCGGAGATCTCCGCCGACCTGCGGGATCGCGGTTATGAGGCAACCGCCGTCCCGGATGGCGCCGGGGCTCATCGCGCCCTGGAGACGCAACCACCCGACCTGATCCTGCTGGAACATCCCTGGCCACGGGACCTGGGCAAAGCCCTGCTGGAGCGGTGGACGCGGGACTATCCGGTCCTGGTCCTGTGCGGCGAGAGCGGGATCGATGCCGCGCTTCAGGTCCTGCGCCAGGGGGCGACGGAGTTTCTGGTCAAGCCCGTGGATCGGGAAGAACTGGCCGCCGCCGTCCGGCGGATCATCGATAACGCCATCCTCTACCAACGCGGCGAGTTCTACACCAACGTGCTGCGGCACGAGGCCCCGAGCCTACTGGTTGGGGAGAGCGCGCCGCTACAACGGCTATTAACCGAACTCCAGGCGGTGGCGCCCAGCGAGGCCACGGTCCTGATCCTGGGTGAAAGCGGGGTCGGCAAGGAGAAGGTGGCCCAGGAGATCCATCGGCTGAGCCCCCGGGCCGAGGGCCCCCTGGTGGCGGTGGACTGTTCCTCCCTGCCGGAGACCCTGTTCGAATCGGAACTCTTTGGCCATGAGCGAGGGGCCTTCACCGGGGCCGCCCAAAAAAAACCGGGGCTGATCGAGCAGGCCAAGGGTGGCACCCTGTTTCTGGATGAGATCGGCGAGCTGCCGGCCGTGATTCAGGCCAAACTCTTGCGCGTCCTGGAGACCAAACGCTACCGTCGTCTGGGCAGCACCTCGGATCTGCCGGCGGAGGTCCGGATCGTCGCCGCCACTAACCGCGACCTGGACGGCATGGCCCAGCGGGGTGAATTCCGCCAGGACCTCCTCTATCGCCTCAACGCCTTCGTGGTCGCGGTGCCGCCCCTGAGGGAACGCCGCGCGGACATAGCGCCCCTGGTAAGGCACTTTCTGACCCACTCGGGCTTTTCCCAGCGGATCATCAAGCGCGTCAGCGAGGCGGCCATGCAGCAATTGCAGGCCTATGACTGGCCAGGAAATGTGCGGGAAATGCGCAACGTGATCGAGCGCGCCATCATCTTGTCGGGCAATAAGGTCAAGATCGATTCCGAGCACTTGACCCTGCCGCGCTCCTCCGCGCCGCCGAACCCGACCACCACCACCGGCATCACCCTGACATTCGATCACGAACCCACCCTGGCCGAAATCGAGCAAAGCTATCTCCGGCTCCTGCTGGAGCGCCATCCCGGCAACCGGGCCGAATTGGCGCGGCTCATGGGCATCGGTGAGCGGACCCTATATCGGCTCCTGGCCGACATTAAGGCAGAGGGTTCCAACTCCCCCTAAGCCGAGTCCTGGCCACCGGCTCAATCGGGTGAGTCAGGCCTTAATCATCCCTGATAGCACTCCGATCTCCGCGCCCACGGATGCCCACCGGGTGTCCACCACCCCGACTCCGTGGCGTTCCGACTACCGGGGTGGGGGCCGGCGGCTTATCCGCTGACGCGCCCACCCCAGTGCCCCTACTTAAAAATCAACGGTTCATCCATGCGGCTCTGATACCAGTTACTGGCACTCGTGCCCGCGCTCAGGGCCCAGGTACCAAAGTCCGGATAGGCCTTGGTGATACTGTTCCACTCCGTCGGATGGCGCCAGGTTTCCGGCACATCCAGGGCCCAGGGCTGATCGTCGGCGGTACGGTAGGTACGACCCGCCGCCAGGTTGGAGCGGTCATCCAGCGTCCCAAACAGCTTCAGATCCGCCTTGGCGGTGGGCGGGTGATCCACCAGATGCACCTCCAGCCCCCGCTTGCTGGTGCGGTAGATGAAGGGATTAAACGGCGCCTCCCCCAGTTGCGCCCGGGTCAGGGGCTGGCGGAAGTGGATCTCCGCCACCAGGGGCACCGGCGCCGAGCGCGGGCACTTGGTCACGGTGTTGAACATGGAGCAGGGAAAGGCCAGCCCGGTATTGGTGAGGGGGTTGACGTTGGTGGCGAGGATGAACACCGCCTCGCTCTGACCCGTCTCCACCGGCAGGGCCACCGGGGCCCTGGTGCCGACGGTCAGGGTGGTGCGGGCGGAATCGATGGCGTCGCGGCTCAGGCCCGGGAAGTGGAGGCCAAAGCCGTTGTCGGCGCCGGCGCCCCGGGCGCGGATCTCGTAGAGGAGCTTGAGGTCGGTGATCTCGTTGCGGGCATTGAGGGTCTCGATCACCCGGTAGGCAACACCCAGGTCGTTCATGTCAAAGTCGCCCTTCTTGGGCCACAGGTCCTCGAAGGCCAGGAAGCCATAGCTGGCGGCGTTGGGGGTGAAGCGCCGCGCCGCCCGCTCCGGGTCGCTGGGGAAGGCATCCAGGTCGTCGGCCATGCCGTCCCCATCGCTATCCGGGGACACCGGTGCCAGAGGGGTGATGGCGCCCAGGTCGACGTGGCTGACCGGCGAGACCCAGATGGCGAGGAGGACGTCGTTGAAGTCATCGTCGGAGCGCTGGGGCTTAGTTTTATCCTTGTTGCTGGGGTGGCGGTAGGCGTCCTCGAAGCCCAGCACCAGGAGATTGTCCAGGGGACTGGACAGCAGGACGGTATGGGCATTGAGATGGCTGTTGCCGTCGTTGGACGGCGTCTCGGGGTTGAGGGCGCGGATGGTGGAAAAGAGGTCCTGGGGGGATGGGTTGGGGTTGACGGTGGTGCCGGTCCAGCCGTTGGCGACCAGGGTGAAGCCGACGGAGGTGCCGGCCTTGAAGCGCCCTAGGGCGACGCCCTCGCCCGGTTGCAGGGCCGGGAAGTTGGGGAAGACGAGCTGGGTGTTGAGGGCGCCCACGGTGGCGGGGACGCTGGCGGTGGGGTAGCTGAAGAAGCCGACGGCGTTGGCGAAGTCGGTGGTGCCGCCGACGGCGATGAGGGTCAGGTCGGCGTCTTCCAGCAGGTGGATGTTGGCGCCGAGGTTGTCGGTGAGGAATTTTTTCTCGTCCCGGTTCTGGTTGATGTCGAGACCCTCGGGCAGGCGGGCGGCGAGGTCGGCGGGGAGGTTGGCGGGCAGGGGCACCTCAATGAGGCTGGCCGGGCGGCCGCTCGCATCATAGCCGGCGGCATCAAAGTAGGACCAGGTCAGGGCCTGGCTGGGCGGGGCCAGGGCGGCGAGGACCAGGGCGGCCAGGGCGGCGGCGCGGGGCTGGGGGTAGGGCATGGGGGGCTCCGGAGTGGGGCTGGGGTGTGGGGGCTAGGGTCGGGGGTCAGGCAGGCGGGCCGCGCGGGGCCGGGCCTTATTCGACCGGGGTCTCTTCTTCCTCCTCCCAGCCGAAGTCCTCCCAGCCGAATTTGACGGTGACGGTGTCGCTGCCGGAGGCGAGGGTGATGGCGCGGTTGCCGGTGTAGAGGCGCAGGCTGACGCCGCGCACGCTGTCGAGCCAGAGGTCGTCGGTGCTGACCTGGCGCGGGGGGGCGTCGGCCAGTTCGCTGACGAAGTCGCCTTCCAGGTCGGCGGCGTCCTGGAGGCCATAGACCTCGCCCTTGACATTGACCAGGGTGCCCTTGGCGCCACCGACGCCGAGGCCGTTGACCATGACCTGGTAGTTCTGGTCCTGGTAGCTGATGGTGGCGCGTTGCAGGGTGGCGCCGCCGCTGTCCTTGATGGTCAGGGGGCTGAAGCTGATGAGGGCGGCGGGGGGGGCGGTCTGGGCCAGGACGCCGCTGGCGAGCAGGAGGCCGAGGGCGGCGGTGGCGAGGAGCTGAGTGGGGCGCGTTGGGGTCATGGGGGTGGTCTCGGGGGTTGGGAGAGTTGGGGGGGGTGGTTAGGGGTTGGGGGCCTGACCCATTCAGTGTAGCCGAGGGTCTGGTCCTGAACGGCCATAGTCAGGGTATCTTGCCGGTCGGCGCCGCGAATGACCAACACCACCTGAGCCAGGTGGGCGGGTAGGCGCAGGGCGCCGGTGTAGGTGCCGTCGGCGGCGGTGAAGCCGTTCTCCAGCAGGCGCAGGCCGTGGGGGCCCTCGCTGTAGAAGCTGAGCAGGAGAGGGTTGCCATCGGTCGCCAGGGTGATGGCGACGGCGGTGTCCTGGCGGGACTGGTAGTGGAAGTCGGCGGCGGCGCTGGCCACTGTGGGGCCGGCCAGGGTCAGCAGCAGGGCCGTGGGCAGGAGGTGGCGGCGGGCGAGGGTGGCGAGGGCGTGGCGCATGGGGTGATCCTGGGTTGGCAAGGGTGTTTTGAAACTTGGAATGAGTATTACAAGTCCCGTGCCAGGCAGGATGATTGGTGATAACAAACTGATTATAATAAATATATATTGGCGTGGATGGGACGCGGCGGGGTGCGCGGGTGGGACTGGGCTGCCAGAGAGGCAGGGTGAGAGGGACGGGGACTGCCAGATTGGCGGAAAGCGGGTGGGATGGGTGG
>JBGAUK010000123.1:0-7888 GCA_044228695.1 Chromatiaceae bacterium
CTTTGCCGAAACGCCGATTTCTAAACCAAGTCCTTCTAACCTGAACAGAGGATAAGAGAACATGTATAAAGCAACGAAGACCCTTCGCGCCCTTGGGCGCGTGGCGCCGATTGCCCTGGCCGTCGCCATGATGGCGCCTGCCACGCAAGCGGTTGAGCAGCAGGATAGCTTCTGGTTCGCCGCTGGCGACCGTTCCTTCCCCGAGGGCCAACTCTGGGTCAATAGCGCTGGGGAATGCTGGCAGAGTGCCTACCCGGATGGCCCCAAGAACCTGCCCCCTTGTGCCGCCCCCAAGGTGGTGGTTGCCGAGCAGGTCACCGTTCGTCTGAACTTTGAGTTCGACAAGTACGAAGTGCCCAGGTATGTGGTCAACAAGGAAGAGATTGCCTTGATTGACCAGTACATCCGCGACATCCAGGCGACCCCCGAGACTGAAGTGGTCACCGTCACGGGCCACACCGACGCCGTAGGTTCTGATGCCTACAACATGGCCCTTGGCCAGCGCCGTGCCGACGCCGTTCGCAGCTACATCATTGCCCAAGGCTACCCATCTCAGAATGTCGCCCCCGCCGAATCCCGCGGCAAGCGCGAACTGTTGCCGGAGTATCCGGCTGATTCGGTCCAGCAGCGTCGTGTCGTGCTGACCAAGACTGACCTCATGTAATGTCTGGTCGCGGCCAAGGCGCCCCTCGGGCGCCGTGGTTTGCACAAAAAACCGGCTCCGATTCTCGTGGCCGGTTTTTTTATGAACAGCATTTTTTCCTTGAGGCAGGCCTGGGGCCCGTAAAGAGGCGGCAAGCCGCAATATGACTAAGATCAAGGCGATCCCCGGGAGTCTGGGCAACAGTGGCATCCCCTTTCTAAACGAGGATACCGGGATGACCGACTCGATCTCTGCCACCATGATCGCTGATCATCGTCGTTGTGATCAATTTCTTGCAGATTTTGAGCAGCGCGCGGCCGCCAGGGACTGGGACCAAGCGGTGGGTGACGGCCAGGGCCTGGTGGCCGCCCTGCTGGACCATTTCGCTCGGGAGGAGCAAAGGCTCTTCCCCGAGTTGTTAGCCGTCGATCCCCACGCGGGGGGGCCTGTCCATGTCATGACCATGGAGCATCGGCAGATGCGTGCCCTGCTGGTCGATCTGGAAGGGGCCATCGGCAAGCGCGACGCGGATGAGTGTCTGGGCCTGGTCGAGACCCTACATTTCCTCGTCCAGCAGCATAATGCCAAGGAGGAGGGCATTCTCTACCCCCTTGCCGACCAGGGCCTGGCCTCCCGCGCCGAGGGGCTGTTGGACCAACTCCGGCCCCGCTGAACCATGGATCGGGTCCTGGATGTCAGTCAACTGGAGCCGCCGGAGCCTCTGGAACGGATCCTGGACGCCCTTGCCGATTTAGGGCCTGGAGATCGTCTCGATGTCATCCATCGGCGCCTGCCCTTTCCCCTCTTCGATATGTTGCGCGGCATGGGCCATCGTTGGGAGACGTCCGGGGAGGAAGGTCGCTACCGCATCCTCATCTGGCCGGTGGGCGAATGATCAATACCCGCGGGCTGGCCCTCGACCAGGCACCGCCCTTCCATATCCCGGCCCGCTTCTTCCTCACCGGCCCCCTCTTTGCCATCCTCGCCGGCCTGCTACTGGTTTGGGAAGGCCCTACCCTATTGGCCTCGCGCTGGATGCCCGCGGCCCTGGCGGCCGTCCATCTGATCACCTTGGGTTATCTCGGCCAGGTGATGTGCGGCGCCCTCATGCAGATGCTGCCCGTGGTGGTGGGGGCGCCCGTGCCTGGAGTCCGCTGGGTGGGGACCCTGACCCACGCCGGCCTGGCCCTGGGTGCCCCGAGCCTGGCCTGGGGACTCTGGGGTGGCGGCACCCTGGCCCTAGGGGTGGGTGCCAGCGCTAGCGCCCTGGCCTTGCTGGTCTTTGTTATCCCGGTAACCCTGGCCCTGGCGCGGTCACGGGGTGACCCCGTGACGCGCCTGGCCCTGCGTGCCGCCGTCCTGGGGCTGGTCATGACGGTGAGCCTGGGCCTGGTACTTACGGGTACTCTGCTTGGCTGGCTGCGGCTGGCGGCGTTCAACCCCTGGCTCGATGCCCACGCCACCTGGGGACTGCTGGGATGGGTGGGACTGCTGATCCTGGGCGTGGCTGTCCAGGTGATCCCCCTCTTTTATATCACCCCGTCCTATCCTCGGTTCGCCAGAAGCTGGTTAGCCCCTCTGCTCCTGGTCGGGATCGGCCTTGGCAGTCTGGCGGGAATTCTGGGCTGGGACCTGGGTGCCCGGCTGGCCCTGGGCGCGACAGCCCTGGGTTTTGTCCTTTTTGCCCTGCTGACGCTGGGACTGCTGATCAAGCGGGGACGTCGCCGCCTCGATCCCACCCTGCTCCACTGGTGGTCCGCCATGCTCGTCCTGGGTGGGGGCGGGCTGGCCTGGGTCCTGGGCGCACCGTCGCACCCGATCGGGGTTCTGCTCCTGGTGGGTCTGGGGCTGGGCCTGCCCGCGGGTATGCTGTTCAAGATCATGCCCTTCCTTGCCTGGTTCCATCTGCAGCACCGGCAGATCACCTCGGGCCGTTTTGACCTGCGCCTGCCGCACATGGGCACCCTGCTTCCCATGCCCTGGGCCCGCGTCCAGTTTGGCCTCCACCTGCTGGCACTGCTTTTGATGATGGGAGCCCTCTTCATCCCGGAACTGGCCCGCCCCGCCGGCCTGGCCCTCGCGCTGTCCGCCCTAGTCCTGGAGGGGCTGCTGGTGGGGGTGATCCGCGCCTACCGGCGGACCGTTCTGGCCTTCCGGGTCTCCCCGGCCGACTGATGCCGGTTGACCTCGGGGCAGGCGGTCAGGCAGACGGGTGGGTCAGTCCCAGCCTGATGCCCCCGCCAGGAGCTCCTTTATCCCGTCAATCGCGCCAGGTTATCCCAGCAACCGCGCCAGGAGGATGGCCCCTAAGACCAGGGTGAAGAGGCCCACGCCGCGCCGGATGCCGGTCTCTGGCAGGTGCTTGACGGTCGCGGTGGCCAGGGGCACGGACAGCAAGGCGCCGGCTACCAGGGGCAGGGTAAGGGACCAGTCTATGCCGCTCTGGAAGAAGAGGTAGGCACCCAGGCCCACGGCGCAGGTGAGGGCCTCTGCCATGGAGGTGATGGCCACCGCCTGGCGCGCCGGCACCCCCGAAACGACTTGTCCCGAGGTCACCAGGGGACCATAACCGCCACCGCTGAGCCCCTTGTTGAAGGCGGCGACCAGACCGATGGCCAGGATGCCACCGGTGTTGTAGCGAAACTGCCGGCGGGCGGTGAGGAGCGTCACCAGACCCATGGTCAAGACGATGATGGCGATCAACAGCGAAAACCATTGAGCCGAGATCTTGACCGCCAGCATGACCGCCACGATGGCGCCCACCGCGCTCAAGAGCCCCAGCAGGCCAAAGGTGCGGCGAGCGGCGAGGTTGGTGCGCAGGTCGATATTGCCGTCGCGATGATGCATGGCCCCGGCGGCAAGGCCGGTTAGCAGCTCCGACAGGAGGACGGCGGGTACGATCTCGAGCGGCGCGTATCCCGCGAGCATCAGGAGCGGTGTCAGGGTCGTGCCATAGCCCATGCCCAGGCTGGAATCCAGATACTCGCAGCCCAGGGCCGCCAGAAAGATCAGCAGCAGGGTCGAGGAGGTCCAGGAGGCGTCCGGGGTGGCCAACCAGCCCAGGTTTTGCATGACCCCCAGGCTGGCGAAGGCGATGATCATCAAGCCGGTCAGGCTAGCTAGGATTAGCAGGCGGCTGCGATGCCACTGGTAAAAGGTCTCAAGGGTGGCAAGGGAGTGGCGGATCATGGTGGGGCTCCGGGTTATGAGGGTTGGTATGCCTAGGCCTACTCAAGAAAGATGCCAAAGGGATGGGCCTGGCCGAAATGGAAGATCCATCCATCTGTTTTAATAGACTTTGTTATAGTTTTTGCTTGGTTTTGCCCGATGGAAGGGCTCTGATGGGCCGAGATCACCACCCTCGAATCCCGGGATTTGCATAATCCGTTAAATAAGACGGAAATTCCGGTGAATATGTTGGAATTTCCGTTATACTCCCGGACCATGGATAACCTGACGACGACCCTGCTCGGGCTCTGGCGCCTGGCCGCCAGTCATGGCCGGTTGGATGAGGTGATCGAGGAGATTGCCGCGGGCCTGGGCCGCCATGTCATCTTTGAGCGCCTGTTGATCCTGGAGCTGGACCAGGAGCAGGCCCGGTTGAAATCCGCCGCTCAATGCGGCATGACGCTGGCGGTGCCCGGTCAGGGGCTCGACCCCCTGCCGCCCTTCGCCCCCTTGCGCCGCTGGTGCCTGGGTGATGACCTGGTCCAGGGCCGGGCCGAGGATGTCCGCCAGCGGCTGCCGGGTCTGGTGCCGGCGAGTTGGACGGGGGATCTGCTGGCGGTGGGCCTGGCCAGCCAGGGCGAGCCCTTGGGGGCCCTGCTCCTGGGAATGGACGCCGTCGGTGGCTTGGGGTCGCCCCCGGCTCCCCGGCTGCTGGCCCTGCGCGAACCCATCGCCGTGGCCTTGCGCAACCATTTGCGGCTCAAGGAATTGACCGCCCTGCGGGAGGCGGCGGAGGCGGATCGTCGCTCTCTGCTGGCGCGACTCGGTCGCCAGGAGATCACGGACACCCTCATCGGTGGCGGTTCCGGCCTCCGGGAGGTGATGCGCGGCGTCGAATTAGTCGCCCCCGCGACGGCCCCGGTCCTGATTCTCGGGGAGACGGGTTCCGGCAAGGAGGTCATTGCCCGGGCCATTCACGTCCGCTCTTCCCGGGCCCAGGGGCCCTTTCTGCGGGTCAATTGTGGCGCCATACCGCCGGACCTGGTGGACTCGGAGCTCTTCGGCCACGAACGCGGCAGCTTCACCGGTGCCGCCAATCGCCGCCTGGGTTGGTTCGAGCGTGCCGATCGCGGCACCCTCTTTCTCGATGAGATCGGCGAACTGACCTCGGCCATTCAGGTGCGGCTCTTGCGGATTCTGCAGGATGGCACCTTCGAGCGCGTGGGCGGTCAGCACCCCCTGCAGGTCGATGTGCGCCTGATCGCCGCGACCCATCGCGACCTCCAGGCCATGGTCCGCGAGGGCGATTTCCGCGAGGATCTCTGGTATCGCATCAACGTCTTCCCCATCCAGCTCCCGGCCCTGCGGGAACGTCCCGAGGATATTCCGACTCTGGCCAACCACTTCGCCCATCGGGCGGCGGAGCGGCTCGGTCTGACGCCGCGGCTGCCGACCCCGGCGGACCTGGCGCTCTTGCGGGCCTATCCCTGGCCGGGCAATGTGCGCGAACTCGCGTCCGTGATCGAGCGGGCCGCCATCCTCGGTGATGGCCAGCGCCTCGAGGTCGAGCGGGCCCTGGGCGCGGGGCCCCTTAGCCCACCGTCGCCAGCGCCAGTCCCGCCGCCGTCCAGCCTCCCGTCCCAGACGATCGAGCCCCTGGAGGTCGTCACCCTGCGTCACATCGAGCGTGCCCTCGCCCAAACCCTGGGGCGGGTGGAAGGACCCTTTGGCGCCGCCCGGCTCCTGGATATCCATCCGGATACTCTGAGGTCCCGGATGCGTAAGCTCGGCATTGAGCCAGGGGCCTTCAGGCCCCGAGGCCTGCCGCCGCCATGAGCCCCGTTCGCCCCGGGTGATAACGGTCCCTCATGAGCAGGGGGGCCTCCCCGGCGGCCACCCCTCGCTCAGACACCCCGCGCCTGCTCCACGGCATTGCCAATATAGGTCTCGGGCGTCAGTTCCCGCAGGCGGGCCTTGGCCTCCTCCGGCATCTCCAGGGCATCAATAAAGCGGGCCAGCTCCTCCCGGCCGATGCGATGCCCGCGGGTGAGTTCCTTGAGCCTTTCGTAGGGCTTGTCGATGCCGTAACGGCGCATCACCGTCTGGATGGGCTCCGCCAGGACCTCCCAGTTGGCGTCGAGATCGGCGGCGAGGCGGGTGGGGTCGGGCTCCAGCTTGGCGATGCCGCGCTGGGCGGACTGGAGGGCGATGCTCAGGTGGGCCAGGCCGACTCCCAGGTTACGCAGCACCGTGGAATCCGTCAGGTCCCGCTGCCAGCGGGAGATGGGCAGCTTGCGGGCCAGATGATCCAGGATGGCGTTGGCCAGGCCCAGGTTGCCCTCGGCGTTCTCGAAGTCGATGGGATTGACCTTGTGGGGCATTGTCGAGGAACCGACTTCCCCGGCGACCGTCCGCTGGCGGAAATAGCCTAGGGAGATGTAGCCCCAGAGGTCGCGGCAGCAATCGATCAGGATGGTATTGAAGCGGGCCAGGGCGTCGAACAGCTCCGCCATGTAGTCGTGGGGCTCGATCTGGGTGGTGTAGGGGTTCCAGGTCAGGCCGAAGCCCTCGACGAAGCCCTGGGCCAGGCCGGGCCAATCCAGGTCGGGATAGGCGGCGAGATGGGCGTTGTAATTGCCCACGGCGCCGTTGATCTTGGCCAGCAGGGGGACCTCGGCGACCTGGTCGCGCTGGCGGGCGAGGCGGGCCGCCACATTGGCCAACTCCTTGCCCATGGTGGTGGGGGAGGCGGGCTGGCCGTGGGTGCGCGCCAGCATGGGCTGGTCCGCCAGCCGATGCGCCAGGGCGCGGATCGCTGCGATGATCTCGTCCATCCGTGGGAGCAGCACCTGGCCCCGCCCTTCCCGCAGCATGAGGGCATGGGCCAGATTGTTGATGTCCTCCGAGGTGCAGGCAAAGTGGATGAACTCGCTGACCGCCTCCAATTCCACGTTGCCGGCGATGTGTTCCTTGATGAAGTACTCCACCGCCTTGACGTCGTGGTTGGTGGTGCGCTCAATGTTCTTGATCCGGTGCCCATCCTCCTCGGAGAAGTTCACCACGATGCCCTCCAGCAGGTGGTGGGCATGAGGAGACAGGGGCGGCACCTCGGAGATGCCGGGGTGAGCGGCGAGGGCCTGGAGCCAGCGGATCTCCACCAGCACCCGGTGCCGGATGAGGCCGAGCTCGCTGAAGATGGGCCTCAGGTCCTCGGTCTTGGAGCCATAGCGGCCATCGATGGGGGACACGGCGGTCAAGGTGGAGAGTTCCATGGCTGTGCTTTTGCTCCGAGGGTGGATGAATCGGTTGGGAAAAGGATCCAGGATAGCCCTGCTGCCGGTTTGGCGAGTCGTCGGTTTCGCCCAAGGCGGCCCTGACAGCGGATTATCAGCGTCGGTCCGACCCCTTGCCAAGCGAGCAAAGCCCAGTGACTCAGGTCCAGGGTACCTCCTGACACTCTCGGCGCAGCAATCCCCTGAGAAAATTAATTAAATATAGCTCGACAAGCACCGGCAAAACTGGGCTGGCGCGTACCCTTGCGGCAGCCCTTAACCCAGTTTCGACTATTCGGAGCAAGTGACGAGCTAACGCATTGTATTTGATGATCACGAGATCTAAAGGTCGGCACTACAGGCCAGGTTAGGCGGCTTGGCTCATCATCAAGTCGGCAGTGATCCGTGGTGGCGGTTGTTCAGGCAGCTGCAGGTGCAACTGCTGCAGCAGGAGTTGCTGATCCCGCTCCGGCTCGGTATAGCGGCTCAGGATCAAGGTTCGGCCATCAGTGGTTGGCAGATGGACATCGATCATCTGCAGGGCCGCGAATTTCTCCAAGGCGGCGCGAGGGGTCAGCCCGGGACCCAATGCCCGCAGGCGATGCTTGAGGGTGACTTGCAGGCAGTAGGCGAGGAAGGCGACAAAGCTATGCGCCTCGATGCGGTCCTCGCGTTGGTGGAAAATGGGACGTAATGCCAGATCGTGCTTGAGTTCCTTGAACGCCTGCCCCTCTGTGCCAATGTAGGTGAGACAGCACCCCCCGGTTAAATTACTGTAGGGCGGTCAGGAGATCACCGATGGCAA
>JBGAUK010000124.1:0-7483 GCA_044228695.1 Chromatiaceae bacterium
GATATGCCACGCTCGGCGGCACGAACGGGCCGAAGTTGGCTCCGCTGAACAGTGAGCTGAAGATGTCCACAACAGCGGTCATGCACTATCCTTTATGGCTCCCGTGCAGGCGGTCGCCTCCAAGGGTGACCATGCCGCCGCCATGGCGAAGTATCCCATCCCGGGGATCTTGACCTGACGGGAGTGGAGGCTATGGCGGTCGGCAAGGCGCTCGACCTGGGCGATGACGAGGCCACCCGAATTATGGACGGCCATGGCGATGGCCTGGGCCTCCAGGGT
Organism: Chromatiaceae bacterium; assembly: GCA_044228695.1. Lineage (GTDB taxonomy): Bacteria > Pseudomonadota > Gammaproteobacteria > Chromatiales > Chromatiaceae > M0108. The sequence goes on from JBGAUK010000124.1 coordinate 280, forward strand.
CAGGGCCTCGCGCTCCATGGTGATGTTGCCCTCCGGGTCGGCGGTGGTGCCGCGAATAAAGCCGACATGGATCGGAAAGGCCTTGTAAAACAGATACTCCTCGCCGTCGATCTCCATCAGGCGCACCAGATCGACGCCGCTGGAGCGGGTCCGGTCGTTGAGTTTGCCGCCACCCAGGCGGGGATCGACGAAGGTGCCCAGACCGACCCGCGTCAGTGTCCCGGGCTTGCCGGCGGCGATGTCACGAAAGAGGTGGCTGATGACGCCCTGGGGCAGGTTCCAGGCCTCGATCAGATCGGCGAGAGCCAGTTGCTGCAGCTTGGGAACCAGGCCCCAATGGCCACCGACCACCCGCCGCACCAGGCCGTCATAGCCAAAGTGGTTGAGACCCCGCTCCTTGCCGTCGCCCTGACCCGCGGCATAGACCAGGGTCAGATCGCGGGGATGACCGAGCCCCTGGACGTCGCCATCCTCGCTCTCCAGAAAGCGTTGCTCCAGGGCCAGGGCGAGATTCTCCGGAAAGCCAATGCCGACGAAACCGCCGGTGGCCAGGGTGTCGCCGTCGCGGATCAGGCGCACCGCTTGCCGGGCGCTGACCACCTTGCCGGTATCGCCGGCGTGCAGCGAGGCAATCAAGGGATGTTGGGACATGAGGATGCCTGGGGTATGGCGGGCGGAAGGGGGCAATGTATCATCCCGTTCCAGCCAATTCACGCCAACAGCACCCCACCATGACCCGCTTCTGCCTGATCCGTCACGGGGAAACCCCCTGGAACGCCGAGCGACGCATCCAGGGCCAGCTCGACATCGGCCTGAACGCAACCGGCGAGGCGCAAGCGCGCGCCCTCGGGCCCGTCTTGTCCAGCCAGCACTTCTCCGCCGTCTATAGCTCGGACCTGGCGCGGGCCTGGCGTACGGCGGAGTTGGCGACCCAAGACCTGGAGTTGCCCAACCTGCGTCCCGAGGCGAGCCTGCGGGAGCGCCACTATGGCCTCTATCAGGGCCTGACGGCGCAGGAGGCCTTGGCGCGCCACCCCGAGAGTCATCATCACCACAGCCAGCGCAGCCTGGACTACGACTACGGGACCGGTGAAACCCTGCGGGCCTTCGCCGCGCGCGTCCTGGAGGGCCTGACCCGCCTGGCCGAGCGACACCCGGGAGGCACCCTCCTCGCCTTTACCCACGGCGGCATACTGGACATTGTCTATCGCGCCGCGACCGGCCGCGACCTGTCCGGCCCGCGCGATTTCCCGGTGCCGAACGCCGCCCTGAACTGGCTGGAATATGCCGCGCCCCACTGGACCATCCTGGCCTGGGCCGACCGCCACCATCTGGAGCGGGCCCTGGACGAGGTCGTCGAGTGACGGCTGGCCCGGGCCTCACACCATCTTGCGCAAGGCGTATTCCAGGATGCCCTCGGCGCCGGCCACGCGCAGGCGGGGCACCAGGTCACGGACCATCCTGGCGTCCACGACGGTCTCGACTGCCAGCCAGGAGCGATCGTACAGGTGGCTGACGGTGGGGGCATGGAGGCTGGGGAGCAGGCCGACGACGCGATCCAGGTCCTCGGCCTTGACGTTGAGCTTGAGGGCGACCTTATGGCGCGCGGCCAGGGCGGCCTGGAGCATGAGGGCGATCTGGTCGATCTTGGCCCGCTTCCAGGGGTCCTGGCGGGCCTGGGGGTTGGCGATGAGCCGGGTCTCGGTGACCAGCAGCTCCTCGACGATACGCAGGCCGTGGGCACGGATGGTGCTGCCGGTCTCGGTGATCTCGACCACGGCGTCCACCAGGCCTTCCACCACCTTGGCCTCGGTGGCGCCCCAGGAAAACTCCACGCTGGCCTCGATGCCACGATCCACCAGGTAGCGCTTGGTGAAGCCCAGGAGTTCGGTGGCGATCTTCTTGCCCTGAAGGTCGGCGACCGAGTTGATCGGCGAGTCCTTGGGCACCACCAGCACCCAGCGGCTGGGCTGCTCCGAGCTCTTGGAGTAGGTGAGGGTGCAGATCTCCTCGACCTCGGCCTGGGTCTCCAGAATCCAGTCCAGGCCGGTCAGGCCCAGGTCCAGGGTGCCGCTGGCGACGTAGGGCGCCATCTCCTGGGCCCGCACCAGGACACAGGACAAATCGGGGTCGTCCACGGCGGGGTAATAGTTGCGATAGTTGGGGCTGATCTTCCAGCCGGCCTGCTCGAAGAGGGCCAGGGTGGATTGTTCGAGGCTGCCCTTGGGCAGGCCGAGGCGAAGAGGCGTCATGATGGGATCGACTTCAGGGTTAAGCGCCGGAGACGGGCGGGACGCGCAATTCTACCCCCGAAGAAGCCTTGTTAGCCCTGAAAACACCTCTTGAGCCTCGAAGACGGGGCCGTCCACGCAGACCCGCTTCATGGCCGGCCCCGCGGTTGTCCTGACCTCCACCGCGCAGCCGGCGCAGCCACCGACGCCACAGGCCATGTACTCCTCCAGGGAGACCTGGCAGGGCAGTGCGAATTCCCGCGCCAAGGCGGCGACCGCCGCCAGCATGGGGTGGGGACCGCAGGCGAAGACCTCGACCTCGGCCAGGGCGCTGGCGTCCAGGGCCTGGAGCCAGGCGCGGGCCAGGTCGGTGACATAGCCCTGGAAGCATCCCGCATACCCCTGGAGACTGGCCAGGCGGCTAGGGATACCCCAGTCGTCGAGCAGGGGCATGGCGGCGATGACGTCCGCCGGCAGCCCGGGGACCAGGAACTGGGAGGGCCGGGCCGAGAAGGGAAAGCGCACCTCGGAGCCCAGGATGACCAGGGGCTGGCAGGCCGCCTCCCGGCGCAGGGCATCGGCCAGGAAGATCATGGGCGGCATGCCCACGCCACCCCCGATGAGCAGGGGCCGGGGCCGTTCGGCATGGAGCTGGAAGGGCTTGCCGATGGGTCCGATGGAGCTGACGACATCCCCGGGGCGGCGCCGGGCCAGGAGCCGGGTGCCCTCCCCCACCGCCTTGTAGAGGATCTCGATCCAGCCCGCCCGGGGGTCGACGCGCATCAGGGAGATGGGCCGGCGCAGGGGCAAGGCCGGGTCGCAGGTGAGGTGGATAAACTGGCCGGGCTTGGCACGTTGGGCGCACTCCGGGGACGCGAGGCGCATCAGGTACTGGTCGCCGGCGAAGGCGTCCTGGCCGAGGACCTCGGCATCCTCGACAAAGAGGGTGCCGCGCTGGAAGGCTTCGCTCATCTTGGGCTCTCGGGGATCGGGGGTGCTGAATAGGGGTAAAGGCAGTGGCCGGGGCCGGCCGCCAGGCGGGACCAGGAGCCCGAGGGGCGACGGGGCGGTGGCAAGCGCTAGGTGCGCCTTGCATGGCCAGCCGCCTAGGGCCGGAGGGCGTGGACGATGCGGCCCCCGAACAGGGTCCAGGTCACGCGCCCCGTCAGCAAGTCGCCCCGGAAGGGGGTGTTATGGCCCTGACTGTGCCAGGTCCCGGGGCCGATCCGCCACTGGGCGTCGGGGTCGAAGACGCAGACGTCCGCCGTTTGGCCGCTGGCCAGGTTACCCAGGGGCAGACCCAGGATGGCGGCGGGGCCACTGGTCAGCCGGGCAATCGCCGCGGGCATCTCCAGCACCCCCTCGGCCACCAGGCGCAGCATCAGGGGCAACAGGGTCTCCAGGGCCGCCATGCCGGGGGCGGTACTGGGGAAGGGCGCCAGCTTGGCGTCGGCCTCGTGGGGCTGGTGATCGGAACAGACGGCGTTGATCAGGCCGGCGCGCACGGCGTCCCGCAGGGCGTCGCGATCGGCCCGGGTGCGCAGGGGCGGGTAGAGGTGACACTGGCTGTTGAAGCCCTCCAGATCGTCCTCCGTCAGGATGAGCTGATGGGCGCTGACGTCGGCGGTCACGGCCAGGCCGCGGCAGTGGGCGTCGGCGATCATTTCCAGGGCGCGGGCGCAGGAGAGGCCGCGCAGGTGGACCCGGGCGCCGGTCTGCTCGGCGAGGGCCAGGTCCCGGGCCAGGGCCACGGTCTCGGCGGCCTCGGGGATGCCGGGCAGGCCGAGGCGGGTGGCGACGCGCCCCTCATGGGCGCAGCCCTGGGCGCGCAGTTGGGGGTCCTCCGAGCGCAGGAAGACGGTGAGCCTGAAGGTGGCGGCGTATTCCAGGGCGCGGCGCAGCACCAGGGTGTTGAGGATGGGGCGGTCGGCCTGGCTCATGACGGCGCAGCCGGCCTGGCGCAGGGCGGCCATCTCGCTGAGCTGCTCCCCCGCCAGGCCCTGGGTGAGGGCGCCGGCGGGGATGACCCGCGCCCGGCCGGCCTGCTCGGCGGTGCGGGTGATGAGCTGGGCCACAGCCGGGGTGTCAATGACGGGCCAGGTGTCCGGGGGGCAGCAGAGGCTAGTGATGCCCGCCGCCGCCGCCGACGCCGTCTCGCTGGCGATCGTGCCCTTGTGCTCCTCGCCCGGCTCCCGCAGGCGGGCGCAGAGGTCGACGAGACCGGGACAGAGGATCTGACCCCGTGCGTCCAGGACCTGGTCCGGCTCGAAGCTCGCCGGGGCCGCGCCCACCGCCACCACCCGCCCCCCGGCCAGGTGTAGGTCCAGGAGGCCATCGACGCCATTGGCCGGGTCGATGAGGCGGCCGTGGCGGATGCTGAGACGGGGCAGGTCAGTCATGGGCCATACCCCCGGGGCCCGCGCGCCGCGGCCCAGGCACCGGGTTTTCCCCTTTGACCTTCCGCCTTCCACCTTTTACCTTTCACCTAGCACCGCCCCCTGGTTCTGGCTGCCGAGGCACAGGGCCATGACCGCCATGCGCACGGCAATGCCGTTGCTGACCTGTTCCAGGATCACCGAGCGCGGGCCGTCGGCGACCTGGGAGTCCATCTCCACCCCCCGGTTGATGGGACCGGGGTGCATGACGATGGCGTCGGGCTTGGCGGTGGCCAGGCGTTCCTCGGTGAGGCCGAAGAGCTGGAAGTATTCGTGCTCGCTCGGCAGCAGGGCGCCCCGCATCCGCTCCCGTTGCAGGCGCAGCATGATGACCACGTCCACGTCCCGCACCCCCTCGCGCAGATCGTGGCAGACCCGGGCGCCGAGGGACTCGGGGTCGGCGGGGAGCAGGGTCCGGGGGGCAACGAGACGCACCTCGGCAACGCCCAGGGTCTTGAGGGCCGCCAGTTGCGAGCGCGCCACCCGCGAGTGGAGGATATCGCCGACGATGGCCACCCGCAGGGGGGCAAAGTCGCCCTTGTGGCGGCGGATGGTGAACATGTCCAGCAGGCCCTGGGTGGGGTGGGCGTGGCGGCCGTCGCCGGCATTGATGACGCTGACCCCGGGGGCGGCGTGCTGGGCGATGAAGTGGGCGGCGCCGCTCTCGGCGTGGCGGACCACGAACATGTCCACATGCATGGCCTCCAGGTTGCGCAGGGTGTCGAGCAGGGTCTCGCCCTTGGTGGTGGAGGAGGCGGCGATGTTGAGGGTCAGGACGTCCGCCGAGAGGCGCTTGGCCGCCAGCTCGAAGGTGGTGCGGGTGCGGGTGCTGGTCTCGAAGAAGAGATTGGCCACGGTCTTGCCCCGGCACAGCGGCACCTTCTTGACCGCCTGGCGGGCCACGCCCAGGAAGCCCTCGCTCTGGTCGAGGATGCGGATCAGGAGGGCGCGGGGCAGGCCCTCCAGGGTCAGACAGTGACGCAGTTGGCCCTGGGCGTCGAGCTGCAGGTTGGGCAGGGCGGGGCCGGCGGTCACGGGCGAGCCTCGGGACGCCGGCCCAGGACCAGGGCCAGGGGCGCGGGGCCGGTGAGCTTGACCTGGAGGGCCTCGTCGCGGGTCAGGCTGGCCTTGAGGTCGAGACCGATGGCATCGGCGGCGATGGGCAGTTCCCGACCGCCGCGCCGCGCCAGCACCGCCAGCAGCACCGAGGCGGGGCGGCCGTAGGCGAAGAGGCTATCCAGGGCGGCGCGGATGGTGCGCCCGGTATGGAGGACATCGTCCACCAGGATGAGATGGCGGTCGTTGATGGCCACCGGCAGGTCCGAGGGCCGCACCTGGGGGTGCAGGCCCAGGCGGCTGAAGTCGTCCCGGTAGTAGGAGATGTCCAGCACCCCCAGAGGCTCGGGGATGCACAGGGACTGGCACAGGCGCTCGGCGATCCAGACGCCGCCGGTATGGATGCCGACCATGAGGGGATCCAGGATGCCGCGCTGGGTGAGCTTGGCCTGAAGGACGGCGCTCATGCGCCCCAGGGCGGCCTCGATGTCGGCGGCGGTGGCGACGGTTTCAGTGGGCTTCACTCAGCCAGGTCTCCAACAGCAGTTTCGCGGCCATGGCGTCCACCACCTCCCGGGAGGTGGCCTTGCGCCCCAGGATTTGGCGTGCCTCCCGGGTGGTGAGCCGTTCGTCCACCAGGTACACCGGCAGACCAAAGCGCCCCGCGATCTGGCGGGCGAAGCGCCGGGCCCGGGGGGCGATCTCCGTCTCGGTGTCATCCATGTTGAAGGGCAGGCCCACCACGGCGGCGTCGGGCTGCCATTCCCGCATCAGGGCCTCGATGCGCGGCCAGTCAGGCCGCTCGTCGCGGCAGCGCAGGGTAGTGAGGGGGGCGGCGGTGGCGGTCACCTGCTGGCCCACGGCCACGCCGATCTTGCGGGGGCCGTAATCAAAGCCCAGGAGGGTGCCGGTGGCCATTCAGGCGTGCCCCACCTCGGCACTCATCAGGTTCAGGTCCACCCCCAGCAGGGCCGCCGCCGCCTGCCAGCGCCGCCCGGCGGGGACCCGGAACAGGATGTCGCCGTCCGCCGGACCGCTGAGCCAGGCGTTGGTGCCCATCTCCTGCTCCAGTTGGCCGCCGCCCCAGCCGGCATAGCCCAGGGCGATGAGGCGCGAGGCCGGGCCCCGGCCGGCGGCGATGGCCTCCAGCACGTCCCGGGAGGTCGTCACGCAGATGTTGGGGGCAATGTTCAGGGTGGCGTCGTAGGTCTCGCCCTCGCTGTGCAGGACGAAGCCGCGGTCCGTCTGCACCGGACCGCCCAGGTAGACGGGGTTGTCGCGCACCCCCGGGTCCAGGACCTCGATATCCAGTTGTTCCAGGATCTCGCCGAGGCGGATCTCCAGGGGACGGTTGATAACGATGCCCATGGCGCCCTGATCGGTGTGCTCGCACACATAGGTCACGGTCCGTGAGAAATTGGGATCCCGCAGGCCAGGCATGGCGATCAGGAAGTGATTAGCGAGGGTCGAGGAGTATGGCAT
>JBGAUK010000125.1:0-7477 GCA_044228695.1 Chromatiaceae bacterium
GGCAAGCCCCTTGCGCGCCTCCTCGATCTGGGTCAGGCGCGGGTCCAGGGCCCCGGTGGGACAGGCCTTGACGCAAGGGATGTCCTCGCACATCTCGCAGGGGATAGCCCGGGCCTCGAAGTAGGGCGTACCCAGGGCCACCTCGTCCCCCAGCCGGGCCAGTTTCAGGGTGTCATAGGGGCAGTCGCGCACACAGAGACCGCAACGAATGCAGGCGCCCTGAAACCGAGTGTCGTCGTCCGCGGCCCCCGGTGGCCGGATGGCGGTCGCGGGCAAGGCACGGGCCTGGCGTTGATAGACGCCAAGGGTGACCGCCACCAGACCGACACCCACCGCCGTCCGCAGGGTATCCGTCAGCCACCGCCGCCGCCCCGCGTCGAAACCCTTGGCGCCCTTCTCATTGCCAGGCATGACCCCTCATCTCCCCTTCGCAACCCGCGACCGCCCGCCGGGGCGGCCCGCCGCCGGCGCCCACATCAGGCCGGCATGACCTTGACGGCCACCTTCTTGAAATCCGTTTCTTTGGACAAGGGATCGGTCGCATCGAGCACCAGCTTATTGACCAGGCGACTGGCATCGAAGAAGGGCACGAAGACCATGCCCTCGGGCATCTTGTTGCGGCCCTTGGTCTCGACCCGGCAGATGATCTCGCCGCGCCGACTGGCGATTTTGGCCGGATCGCCGCGCTTGAGGCCGCGCTTCTCGGCATCCTTGGGGTGCATGAACACCTGGGCATCCGGCACGGCCCGATACAACTCCGGCACGCGCCGGGTCATGGAGCCCGAGTGCCAATGCTCCAACAGCCGCCCGGTGGACATCCAGAGGTCAAATTCCTGGTCCGGGGCCTCCGCCGGTGGCTCGTAGGGGGCGGTGATGATGTTGGCCCGGCCATCTGGATTGCCGTAGAAGGCGACCTTGGCCCCCTTGGGAACGAAGGGGTCATAGCCTTCGCGATAGCGCCACAGGGTCTCCTTACCATCCACCACCGGCCAGCGCAGGCCGCGCGCCTGGTGATACTGATCGAACGTGGCCAGGTCATGGCCCTTCTTGGGCCCCTCCAGCCCGAAGATCCGATATTCCTCGAACAGGCCCTTTTGCAGGTAGAAGCCAAAGGCGTCCATCTCGTCATTGGGATAGAGGTTGCCCCGATCGTCGGTCACGGGCTGCTTGGCGAACTTGTTGACGGCGCCATTGGCGTAAAGCACTTCGTACAGGGTTTTGTCGCGATATTCGGGATTCTTTGCCAGCAACTCCTCGGGCCAGACCTCGTCCGTTTTGAAGCGCTTGGAGAATTCGACGTACTGCCAGAGATCGGAGCGCCCCTCGCCCGGGGCCTTGACCTGCTGGCGCCACACCTGGGTGCGCCGCTCGGCGTTGCCAAAGGCCCCCTCCTTTTCGGTCCACATGGCCACCGGCAGGATGAGATCGGCGGCCATGGCCGAGACGGTCGGGTAGGCCTCCGAGACCACCACGAAGTTGGCCGGGTTGCGCCAGCCGGGGTACATCTCGTCATTAATATTGGGACCGGCCTGCATGTTGTTGGTCGTGCTGGTCCAGTAGCAGTTCAGCTTGCCGTCCTTGAGCATGCGGCTCTGCAAGACCGCGTGATAACCGATCTTGCCTGGCAAGGTGCCCTCGGGCAGCTTCCAGACCTTCTCGGCGAAATCACGGTGCTCCTTCTTCTCCACCACCATGTCGGCGGGCAGCCGATGGGCGAAGGTGCCGACCTCGCGGGCGGTACCACAGGCCGAGGGCTGGCCGGTCAGCGAGAAGGGGCCATTGCCCGGCTCGGAGATCTTGCCGGTCAGCAGATGCACGTTGTACATGAGGCCATTGACCCAGACGCCGCGGACATGCTGGTTGAAGCCCATGGTCCAATAAGACGTGATCTTCTTGCTGGGATCGGCGTAGAGCTTGGCGAGCCGCTCCAGGTTCGCGACCGGGACGCCGGACAGCTCGGAGACGTACTCGGCCGTGTAGGGTTCGAGGGATTTCTTGTAGTCTTCGAAACTGATCTTGGTCAGGTTGCCCTTGCCGGCGTTCTTGGCCGCCTTTTCCAGGGGGTGATCCGGGCGCAGGCCATAGCCGATGTCGGTCGGGGTGCTGTTAAAGTTCACATGGGCATTGACGAAGTCCCAGTTCACCTTATCGTTGGTGACCAGATAGTTGGCGATGTAGTTGAGGATCGCCAGGTCGGTCTGGGGCTTGAAGATGACGCCATGATCGGCCAGCTCGAAGCTGCGGTGCTCGAAGGTGGACAGCACATGAACCTCGCAACCCGGCCTGGTCAGCCGCGTGTCGGTCAGGCGCGACCAGAGGACGGGGTGGTTCTCGGCCATGTTCGCCCCCCACAAGACGAAGGCGTCGGCGTGCTCGAGATCGTCATAGCAGCCCATGGGCTCGTCGGCGCCGAAGGCGCGCATGAAACCGACCACGGCGGTGGCCATGCAATGGCGCGCATTCGGGTCGATGTTATTGGAGCGAAAGCCCGCCTTGTAGAGCTTGGAGGCGGCATAGCCCTCGTAAACGGTCCACTGACCCGAACCAAACATGCCCACCCGCGAGGTGATCTCCTCCGGCGGCTTGCCCTGGTTCTCCTCCAGGCTCTGCTTGATCGCGGCCTTCCATTTGACGGCCATGAGGTCGAAGGCCTCGTCCCAGGAGACGGGCTCGAAATCGCCCTCCTTGTCATACTGGCCATGCTTTTTGCGCAGCAGCGGCTGAGTCAGCCGGTCCTCGCCATACATGATTTTGGACAGGAAGTAGCCCTTGATGCAGTTCAGACCCCGATTGACCGGCGCGTCCGGATCACCCTGGGTGGCGACCACGCGGCCGTCCTTGGTCCCGACCAGCACCGAACAGCCGGTACCGCAGAAGCGGCAGGGGGCCTTATCCCATCGGATACCCAGGTCTTCCTCCGCGGCGGTCGCCGGGATGCCCGGCAGCGTTAATCCCGCGGCGGCGGCGGTGGCGGCAATGGCATTGGTCTTGATAAAGGCCCGACGGGTCTGATTCATGATGCGGCCTCCTCCTGGGGGGACTCGTTATCGACTTGGTAGTAAATGAGAGAAGACGCGGAGACCCCCGCGAGGGCAGCCAACCGGGCCATCAGGTCGGCACAATAGCCATAAGAGGGGCCCTCAAGGGTGACGACCAGCCGCCCGCCCGCGCTGGCATGCAACTCCACCCCCGCCAGGCCAAGAAGCCTCTGCTCGACCGCTGCGGCCTGCTCGGATCGACACATCAGCAAGACGCCACAGACGTGGTAGTCAGTCATGCCGTCTCCCGCCCCGGCCAAACCGGGACCGATGGCATGGCAAGGCCACCAACCGAGCTGCTAGGCAAACCCTGGCGGTAGCTGAAGGGGATGGTTGGGAAACGCGATAAGCCGTCTTTAGGACGCTGTCCGACCCTGAATAAGGGTTCGAAAATAATCGGGTTATCAAGGGGATTATGGCTTGGCAAGCGGGGGCCGTGGGGCGCCAAGCCAGAGTCATTTGGGTCTGATGCGTCACCCAGGCGGGCGGTGTTATCCCCGGGCGAAGGCACTAGGTACGCGCAGCCAACCCAGGAAGGATGACCCGGGGCACGGGCTGGTCTCAAGGCATTAGTGGTGGTCATGGCCTGCGACGGATCTGCAAGGTGTCCGCTGGGTTTGAGCGGCAGGCTAACCTTGAAGGCCCCCGCTAAAATTGACCCAGGTCAAGGCTGGAAAAATAGCCGCCCCGCACGCCCAGGCGCCTCTTCGCGTTCACGCCACGGGACCCCCCTCCACCGCCGGACGCCGACCTTGTTTGGGTCGCCCGCTGGCGAACAAGCCGCGGAAAGGCTATAAACGCATCAGTATTTGCCGCAAGGTCCGCCTGACCCATGTATCACATCCTCACCGTCGATGATTCCCGCACCATGCGTGAAATGCTGGCGCTGACCCTGCGTTCCGCCGGCTTCAAGGTGAGCAGCGCCCAGGATGGGGCCGCCGCCCTGGCCTTGGCCCAGACCGAGCACTTCGCCCTGGTGATCACGGACATCAACATGCCCGTGCTGGATGGGATCGGCCTGATCCATGCCTTGCGGGAGCTTCCCAATTACCGCCATACCCCCATCCTGACCCTGACGACCCAGGACTCCCCCGCCCATCGCCAGGCCGGCCGAGCCGCCGGTGCCACCGGCTGGATGGTCAAACCTTTCGACCCGGACCGGTTGCTCGCGACCCTGGGGCGGCTCTTGCCATGACCCTGGACCTCACGCAGTTTCAGGGGATCTTTTTCGAGGAGAGTTTCGAGGGCCTGGATGCCATGGAATCGGCCCTGGTGGCCGCCGCTGGCCCCATCGTTGACACGGATGTGATTAATGCTCTCTTCCGGGCCGCCCATTCCATGAAGGGCGGCAGCGGGACCTTCGGCTACGCGGACCTGACCCGTTTCACCCACCGGATGGAGGCCCTGCTGGACCAGGTTCGGCACGGCACCCGGTCCCTGGACGAGACCCTGATCGGGGTCCTGCTGCAGGCGGTGGACGGGGCCCGGGACCTGCTCAAGGTCCTGAGTACCGGGGGGCAGCCGGGGCCCGGGACCCTGGCCGTGGCGGAGGCGGCCATGAACGCCCTGCTCGAGGCCGCGCCGACCCCCGCCAGACCGGGCACCGGGTCCTCTGCCAGCCCGGATCGGGCATCCCCTGCCCAGCCCCCAGGGAAACCGGCCCCGATGGAACAGCCGCCGCCGATGACACAGCCGGCGGCTTCACCGGCAACTCCAGCATCCCCGGCACCCCCGGCATCACTCGCATCCCCGTACGTATCCCAGACGCCCCCGCCCCCAGCCACGGGCTGGCACATCGGCTTTCGTCCCCACCGGGGACTGCTGGCGCAGGGCAATGACGTCGTTCTCATGTTCCGGGAGTTGGCCCGTCTGGGGCCCCTGGTGGCGCGGGCGGAGCTCGCGGACCTGCCGACCCTGGCGGAACTGGTGCCGGAGGACTGCTATCTCGCCTGGTCCCTGGACCTGACGGCCCCGGTGCCAGAGGCCAGTGTGCGGGAGATCTTCGACTGGGTGGTGGATGCCTGCGACCTGGAATTGCGGCCCCTCGCCCCCGGCACCGCCCCCACGCCGACGTCCGGGCCCGCCGCCAGCGCGGCGACACCGCCCACGGCCCTCGGGACCACCGCCGTCGATCCCGCCAGGACCAACCCCCAAGTCTCCCCGCCCGTGCCCCCGCCACCCACGCCGGCGGTGACCCCCGCCCCGGCCACGCCGCCCCCCACCCACCCGGGCGCCTCCTCGATCCGGGTCGGCACCGAGAAGGTGGACGCCCTGGTCAATCTGGTTGGGGAACTGGTCATCACCCAATCCATGCTGCAACGCCTGGCCGCCCAGGCCGACGGCCCCGCGGGGGAGCCCCTGCGTCAGGGCATGGCCCAACTGGAGCGCAATACCCGCGAGTTGCAGTCCCAGGTGCTGGGGATTCGCATGTTGCCCATCGGCTTTGTCTTCAACCGCTTCCCGCGCCTGATCCACGACCTGGCGCGGGAGCTAGGCAAGCGGGTGGACTTCCATCTGAGCGGCGAACAGACCGAACTGGACAAGCGTCTGATCGAGTTGGTGGTCGATCCCCTGACCCACCTGCTACGCAATGCCATGGACCACGGCCTGGAGACCCCGGAGGCGCGGCGGGCGCGGGGCAAGCCGGAAACCGGCAATCTGCGCCTGAGCGCCGCCCACCGGGCGGGCAGCATCTTCATCGAGGTTGCGGACGACGGGGCCGGTATCGATGGCCCGGCGGTGGCGGCCCGGGCCCGGGAGCTGGGTCTGGCCGGCAACGCCGAGGCCCTGGACCCGGAGCACCTCTTGCGCGTCCTCTGCCATCCCGGCCTCTCGACCCGGACCCGGGTGACGGATCTCTCCGGGCGGGGGGTGGGGCTGGATGTGGTGGAGCGGAACATCCGCGCCCTGGGCGGGCGTCTGGAGCTGGCCTCGACGGCGGGACAGGGCACCCGCTTTACCATCCGCATCCCCCTGACCCTGGCCATTCTGGACGGCCAGTTGATCCGGGTCGGCCCGGAGGTCTATATCCTGCCGCTGGTCTCGATCGTTGAGACGGTCCAGTTGAATCCCTCCTGGGTCCGGAAGTTGCCCGGCGGCCTGGAGGTCTATCACCTGCGTGACCGTTACCTGCCGGTGGTAAGGCTGGCCTCCCTGCTGGGGGTGCCGCCAGACACGGGGCCAGAGGCACGGCCCCTGCTGGTGATCGTCGAGGTGGATGACGGCGACATCGCCCTCCTGGTGGACGAACTCCAGGGTCAGCAGCAGATCGTCATCAAGGGCCTGGAGGCCAACTTCCGCAAGGTGCCCGGCGTCTCCGCCGCCACCGTGCTGGGCGACGGCCGGGTCGGGCTGATCCTGGATGGCGCCGAGCTGAAGCGGATCGCGGGCGCGGCGGGCCAGGCGTGCCCTCGCCCCCCGACGCCGGCTTGTCCCTAACTACAACCCCAGTGAACCCCAAAAAAAATGATCGCCATTGACAACCCCCAGGGCCCGACCAGCCCCGCCCCCGCGGGGGCGGCGCGCCAGTTTCTGACCTTCGAGCTGGCGGAGACCGAGTACGGGCTGGACATCCTCAAGGTGCGGGAGATCCGGGTCTGGGAGCCGGTGACCCCCCTGCCCAACACCCCGCCCTTCGTCAAGGGCGTCATCAATCTGCGGGGGAGCGTGGTGCCCATCATCGACCTGCGGGAGCGGCTCGGTTTGCCGCCCCGAGCCTATGGCCCCCGCACCGTGGTCATCGTCGTCAACGTCACCCAGGACGAGCGGGAGAAGGTCATGGGCATGGTCGTCGACGCCGTGTGCGACGAGCACCTGCTCCAGGACGGGCTGATCAGCCTGCCGCCGGATCTGGGTGGTCCCATCGGCGGCGCCTTCGTGGCCGGTCTGGCCGAGGTGCAGGGGCGCATGATCGTGCTGCTGGATAGCAACCGCCTGCTCGATCTGGCCCTGGGCGACTAGGGGTCCGCGACGAACGAGATGCCAGAAACCCATCACTCACTACCCACCCGCCTGCTGGCGACGACCGCAGGCCCACCGAGGGGCGAACCATGTTGAACAAGCTGAAACTCCGCAACCGCCTGCTGCTCGCCTTCTGGCTGATCGGCCTCCTGCCGATGCTGCTGGCCGGGGGCTTTACCTACTGGATCGCGAGCCAGGCCCTGTCCCACGCGGAGTTCGAGGGTCTCACGTCAACGCGGGCCAACAAGCAGACCGCGGTCGAGGTCTTCATCCAGGGTCGCCAGGCGAGCGCCAGGGTCCTGGCGGACGTGCTCTCCCTGTTTCCGGGCAATCCACCCGAGGGCTTTCTGCACCGCTTCGCCAACCAGCGCGGCTTCGCCAACGCCTTCTTGATCGATCGCGCCGGCCGGGTGGTCGAGACCGCGACCAACAGTGTCTTGCGGGGCGTCGATCTGACCGCCCCCGCCTACGCCAACACC
>JBGAUK010000126.1:0-314 GCA_044228695.1 Chromatiaceae bacterium
GGCGTGGGTGCTACCCATGGCGAGCGTGGCTAGCCCCAGGTGCGCGGTGCCGGAGATGCCGAGCTCCGCCGCGACGGCGAGGGCCGCCAGCAGGGAGGAGAGCCAGGCACCCAGGAAGGCGCCGCCCATACGTCCGCCTCGCGTGTCCCGCCAGCGGGTGGCGGCCTGATAGAGGAGGTAACCGACGAGGGGGGCCAGGATGCCCAGGTTGAGGATGTTGGCCCCCAAGGCCATGACGCCACCGTCCCCGAACAGGAAGGCCTGGACGCCGAGGACCGCGGTCATGACCAGCACGGCGGGCCAGGGTCCGAGCA
>JBGAUK010000126.1:324-7289 GCA_044228695.1 Chromatiaceae bacterium
CCATCAGGACCACCTTGCGGTCGTCCAGGTACCGGCGGACCCAGGAGACGGCGTAGGCGACCGTCGTGATCGCCACCAGGCCCGCCAGGCCGGTGACGGGGATTGAGAGCATGCCTTCCGGGATGTGCATGGTTCCTCTCCAAAGGAATCAGAGCGGTCGCCGGGATCCTGGGGGGCGCCGCGCTCGTGTTACCTATGGAAAAATAATAACACCGGGGAGAACCCAGGGCCAAATTTCTGTCCTGCGCATGACGCTACCCAGCGCCGAAGACGCTTCGGCCCTTAGCAGGCGGCTCGGGTGGCGGGCGGGGGTGTCGACAGCAGGGATGCGGTCGCCAAGCCTACAGGGATGTATTCACGGCGTCCCCCGCCCGCCGTCACCCGGCCCGTAAACCGAGAACCGAGAACCGAGAACCGAGAACCAAGGGTGTGCCAGGTTTCACGATAAGCCCGCCTTAAGGTTCACCTGTCAGACTTGGCGCTACTGATTCACGCCACGGAGATTCCCAAGATGAGAACCGCCCCTTTCCCGATCCTGGTCCTGTTAGTAGCCCCTTTGATGGCGAGTGTCCAGGCCGCCACCCCCGCCGACCTGCTGAAGGGCTACAGTGCCGAGGCCAGGAGCCAACAAGCGGGCTTCACCCCCTCCGCGCAACGGGGAGCCGCCTTTTATGCGCGCAGTTTCGGGGTTTCCGCCAAGATGCCGGCTTGCACGAGCTGCCACACGGCCGACCCCGCCAAGGCGGGTCGTCATGTCGTCACCGACAAACCCATCAAGCCCCTGACCCCCGCCGCCAATCCGGAGCGGTTCACCGACCTGGCCAAGGCGGATAAATGGTTCGGTCGCAACTGTAAGGAGGTGGTGGGCCGGGACTGCACGGCCGCCGAAAAGGCCGACTTCGTAGCCTTTGTGACCGGAGGACGCTGACATGAAAACTCCTTATCTGGTCGCCGCCTTCTTGGTGTTGCCCCTGGCCGCTCGGGCGGACAAGCTGGTGATCCCCGCCAACGCCCCACCCGCCTTCGAGGCGGAATGCGGCGCCTGTCATCTGGCTTTCCCCCCCGCCCTGCTCGATGCCAAGGGCTGGCGCCGGGTCATGACCCAGCTCGACAACCATTATGGCGATAATGCCGGCATGGACGACAAGACTCGCCAGGCCATCGAGACCTTCCTGGTCCAGAATGCCGGTGGCGATAAGGTCGGCGGGGCTCCCCAGGCCAAGGGTGAACCGCCGCGCCTGACCGCCACGCCCTGGTTCAAGCGCAAGCACCACGAGGTGCCGGCCAAGGTCTGGCAAGACCCCAAGGTCAAGAGCCCCGCCAACTGCGCCGCCTGCCATACGCGCGCCGCCGCGGGCAGCTACCGCGAGCGGGAAATCGTCATGCCCGATGGCCGCCGCTGGGAGGAGAAGGAAGATGATTGACCATCAAAAGATCCTGGTCTGGGACTGGCCAGTGCGGGTCGGTCATTGGCTGCTGGTGATACTCTTCGCCCTGGCCTGGCTGACGGGCGACAGCGAGGAGTGGCGCCTGGTCCATGCCGCCTTGGGTGGGGCCTTGGTGGGTATCCTGCTGTTTCGCGTGCTTTGGGGCCTGATTGGCACCGACCATGCGCGATTTTCCAGCTTCGTGCGCGGGTGGCAGGCGGTATTGGGTTATGTCGCCAGTTTGCTTGGCCGTTCCTCCCGGAGCCAGGAACCGGAGTATGCGGGTCATAATGCCGCCGCTGGCTGGGCCATCCTCGCCTTACTGGGGCTGGGGCTCCTGACGGGGGTTAGCGGTTGGGTGGCCTATCAGGGTGAAGCCTGGGAGGGACTAGGAGAGGTTCATGAGTTTCTGGCCTCGGCCATGCTGGGGGTCGCCTTGTTCCATGTCGCTGGCGTCGCGGTGAGTAGCCTGACTCATGGTGAAAATCTGACCTGGGCGATGTTTAGCGGCTACAAGCTCGGCCGTCCCGACGAGGCCATTGCCAATGCCCATCCGCTCGCGGTACCCCTCCTGCTGACCTGGGTTGCCGCTTGCGCCTGGTGGTTCACCCTTTAACGCGTTAGTCCAGGAATCCCCATGCATATCCTCCTGGTTGAAGATGATCCGCCCCTGGGCGACGGCCTCAGCATCGGCCTGCGCCAGGCCGGTCATGCGGTGGATTGGGTGCGGGATGGCGCGGCTGCGGATCTGGCCCTCAAGACCGAGGCCTTCGATCTCCTGGTTCTGGATCTGGGCCTGCCCCGCCTGGAGGGCATGGAGGTCCTGCGGCGGCTGCGGGGGCGGGGCCAGGTCCTGCCGGTGCTGATCCTGACCGCCCGCGATGCCACCCATGACAAGGTCCGGGCCCTGGATGCCGGAGCCGACGACTATCTGGTCAAACCCTTCGATCTCGACGAGGTGGCGGCCCGCGTCCGCGCCCTGGCCCGGCGCTCGGCCGGCCATGCCGACCCCCTGTTGCGCCTGGGTGACCTGGAGATCGATCCGGCGGCCCGGGTGGCGCGCCTGGCGGAGGTCCCGGTGGAGTTGTCCAGCCGGGAGTTTGCGCTCCTGCTGGCGCTGGCGGAAAACGCGGGCCGGGCCATGACCCGCACCCAACTCGAGGGTGCCGTGTACGGCTGGCAAGACGAGCCGGGCAGCAACGCCATCGAGGTTCATGTGCATCACCTGCGCCGCAAGCTGGGTGTCGAGCGTATCCGCACCCTGCGCGGCATCGGCTATCTGATCCCCAAACCATGAGCCAGGAGACGTCTGGGTCCACCACCCGTTGGTTCTCTCTGCGCCGGCGCCTGCTGGCGCTCCTGCTCGGGGGCGTCACCCTGGGATGGGCCGCGTCCCTGGCCCTCTCCTACCATGACGCCCACCACGAGATCGACGAGATCTTTGATGCCAACCTGGTCCAGGTCGCCCAGATGCTCCTGGCCCTGGCCAGCGAGTACGACGATGACGACGACATTGCCCGCCTGCCCGCCGACGTCCATAAGTACCAGAAAAAAATCCTATTCCAGCTTTGGACCCGGGATGGCTACCTGCTCTTGAGGTCGCGGCATGCCCCCACGGAGCCCCTGACCCAGGAGGATGGCTTTTCCGAGGCCATCGGCGCCGATCAGGCGCCCTGGCGTTATTACAATCAATGGGACGCGGAGGGGGATCTGCGGGCGGTGGTGGGCGAGAATCACGAGGTGCGCCAGGAACTGGCGGGCCACATCGCCAGCCGCCTGCTCGTCTCCGCCCTCCTCGGCCTGCCCCTGCTGGCGGCCTGGATCTGGTTCACCACCCGTCGTGCCCTGGCCCCCATCGATGCCATCGCCGACCAGGTCGGGCGGCGGGAACCTCAGCACCTGGGGCCCCTGACCCCGCCTTCGGCACCCACCGAGATCCGCCCCCTGCTCGGGGCCCTGAATGGCCTGCTCGCCCGCGTTGACCAGGCCCTGGAAAGCGAGCGGCGCTTCACCGCCGATGCCGCTCATGAACTGCGCACCCCCCTGGCCGCCCTCGGGGTGCAGGCCAGCGTCGCTGCGCGGGCCCGCGACGGTGCCGAACGCGATCATGCCCTGGCCCAAATCGCGGCGGGGACCAAACGCGCCAGTCACCTGGTTGATCAGCTCCTCACCTTGGCTCGCCTCGATCCCAACCTGGGCATCACCAAGAGCCTGATTTATTTGGATGAATTAGCCGCCGAGGTCTGCGCCGACCAGGCCGGCGTTGCCCTGGCCAAGGGCATACAGCTCGAACTGGAGGCCGGCGGGGATGCCCGGGTGCTGGGTAATGCCGACCTCTTGCGCATCCTGCTCCGCAATCTGGTGGACAACGCCGTGCGCTACAGCCTGGCAGGTGGTCAAGTCCAGGTAGCGGTAGGGGTGACCGCGGGCAAGGTCCGTCTCGCGGTCAGTGACAATGGCCCTGGCATACCTCCTGCCCAGCGAGATCGGGCCTGGGAGCGGTTCCATCGACTGGTGGGGCAGGAAATCGAAGGCAGTGGACTCGGCCTCTCCATTGTGGCGCGCATCGCCGAGCAGCATGGCGCGGCTTTGACCTTGGAGGACGGCTTGCGAGGGGCGGAGGGAGGCAGGGGCTTGCAGGTGGCGGTTCTATTCGAAGCCAACACCTGAAGGCAAGGAGCCGCTAATAAACCCCGGCCGCCAGATCACCCCAGGGGCGACCGACGACCGGGGTCTGGATCACCGGTGGTTAAATCTTACCCACCAGGTCAAGAGACGGCGCCAGGGTGGCATCGCCCTCCTTCCACTTGGCGGGGCAGACCTCGCCCGGGTGCGCCGCGACGTACTGGGCGGCCTTGATCTTGCGCAGCAACTCGGCGGCGTCACGCCCGATGCCGCCGGCGTTGATCTCGATGATCTGGATCTTGCCCTGGGGATCGATGACGAAGGTGCCGCGCTCCGCCAGGCCCGCCGCCTCGATCATGACCCCGAAGTTGCGGGTGATGACCCCGGTGGGATCGCCAACCATGGGGTAGTTGATCTTGCCGATGGTCTCGGAGCTGTCGTGCCAGGCCTTGTGGGTGAAATGGGTGTCGGTGGAGACCGAATAGATTTCCACCCCCAACTGCTGGAAGGTGGCGTAGTGATCGGCCAGGTCGCCCAGTTCGGTGGGGCAGACGAAGGTGAAGTCGGCCGGATAGAAGAAGACCACGGACCACTTGCCCCGCAGGTCGGCGTCGCTGACGGCGACGAACTTGCCCTGATGGAAGGCGGTGGCGTTGAAGGGCTGGACTTCGGTGTTGATGAGGGAGTGCATGGCGGCTACCTGTGAGTGAGGGGTTAATCAGAAACGATGAGTGCATGGTAGAGAGCCGCCGGCTCGGTCGCCAATTGATTGTTACGATTTTGGCGATAGGGGTTGGCTATGATGGCGTCCCTGCCGGCTTGGCCCACCTTTTGCAAATCACCGAATCAGCGGGGCGAATGCGGCCCGAGTAGCCCTTGGGGCTCCCGGCCAGGCGTCCGCGCTCATTTGGCGCCCTCATCGACGGCACGGCGTCATCCTCCCCATGCCCCGGAGCCTAAGCATATGGTCCAGCCATCCAACCCGAACCCCACCCTGGAACCCGCCATTCTGACCCTGGGCGGCCAGAACTACCGCCTGCCCGTATCGGAAGGCAGCGAGGGCGAGCGCGCCATCGACATCTCCAATCTCCGGGCCCAGACCGGCCACATCACCCTGGACCCCGGCTACGGCAACACCGGCAGTTGCGAGAGCGCCATCACCTTCATCGACGGCGACCAGGGCATCCTGCGCTACCGGGGCATCCCCATCGAGGAGTTCGCCGCCAGCCCCACCTTCATCGAGGTGGCCCTGCTGCTGATCTTTGGCCACCTGCCCGATCAGGCCGAATATGATGAGTTTTCCGAGGACTTGACGCGCTTTGCCTATCTTGACGAGGGCATGAAGCATCAGTTCGGCGGCTTCCCGCACAACGCCCCGCCCATGGCCATCCTCTCGGCCATGATCAACTCCCTGGCCTGTTACCACCCGGAACTCCACGAACTGGAGGATAAACGCCAGTTCCTCCACGCGGCGGCACGCCTCATCAGCAAGATCCGCACCATCGCGGCCTACGCCTTTCGCCACTCCCGCGGCCTGCCTTACATCTACCCCGACCCGGCCTTGCGCTATGTGCCCAACTTCCTGCACATGATGTTTTCGCAGCCCTATCAGCAATACCTCTGCCCGAGCATTGTGCGTAAAGCACTGAATTTAATTCTTATCCTGCACGCCGACCACGAGCAGAACTGCTCGACCTCCACGGTGCGGGTGGTGGGTTCCAGCGGCGCCAACCTCTTTGCCTCCTGCGCCGCCGGGGTGTGCGCCCTGTGGGGCCCCCTCCATGGCGGGGCCAATGTCGAGGTGCTGGAGATGCTGGAGCAGATCCACAAAGGCAACATGACCCCGGAGGAGTACGTCAAGCTGGCCAAGGACAAGAACAGCAAGGTGCGGCTGATGGGCTTCGGTCACCGGGTGTACAAGAACTTCGACCCCCGCGCCCAGATGCTGCAGAAGGTGGCGGAGGAACTGGTGCCCCAGTTGTGTGGCAATGACCCCCTCCTGGACATCGCCCGCCGCCTGGAGGAGATCGCCCGCTCCGATCCCTACTTTATCGAGCGCAACCTCTACCCCAACGTCGATTTCTACAGCGGCATCCTGCTGCGCGCCATCGGCATCCCCACCAATATGTTCACCGTCATCTTCGCCATCGGCCGTCTGCCCGGCTGGATCGCCCACTGGTGGGAGCAGAATCAGGCCCCGACCAGCCGCATCGCCCGGCCGCGTCAGATCTATACGGGTCGGACCGATGCCCACTATGTCCCGATGGAGCAGCGGGGTTAGCCCGGCGGGCCGTTGCACCAAGGCGGGCGAGGGCCCCCCGCGGCTGCACCGATTCGGTGCCGAGGCCCCCGCTCTTCCGAGTCCGCACCTCATGTCCAGGCCTTACCTTTTGTAATTACAAGTAATCTTTTGGTTGGCCCGGATTGTGCTGTAGTGTCCTTGACACTTCTTGTCACCGTCTCATCCCCGGGCCGCATCGCCCGGGAATCCCTTCATGGACTTGGCCCCGCGGGCCAGTCACGCGCACAACCGGAGAATGGCACCATGCACCTTTCCAAGGCTTATCGAGGGCTTATGTTGGCAACCGGCCTGGTTGCAACCCTGGCGGGTTCGGCGCTGGCGCAGGCCACCGAAACCATCAAGGTGGGTATCCTGCATTCCTTGTCCGGCACCATGGCCATAAGCGAGACCACGCTGAAGGACACCATGCTGATGCTGATCGAGGAGCAGAACAAGAAGGGCGGTCTGCTCGGCAAGCAGCTCGAGGCCGTGGTGGTGGACCCGGCCTCCAACTGGCCCCTGTTCGCCGAAAAGGCCCGTGAACTCCTGACCAAGGAGCAGGTGGCGGCGGTCTTTGGCTGCTGGACCTCGGTCTCGCGCAAGTCGGTATTGCCGGTCTTCGAGGAGTTGAA
>JBGAUK010000127.1:0-7054 GCA_044228695.1 Chromatiaceae bacterium
GTGCGCCTCATGAGGCTGAGGGCTCAAACCCGGTCTCTCCGGTACTCATCGTCGGGCCAAGCTCCTGGACCAGAATCCAGGGCTTGACGACCAGGGTCCAGAGGTGGGTATCGGCGGCGAGCCAGGCCTTGGCCTGCGCATCCGTGGCCAGGGCGACCTGGCCAGCCGCCAGCCAGTCCTGGAAGAGGGCGGCCCGATCCTGGGACATGGCCAGGCCGACCTCGACGAGGTCGAGACCCGGCGCCACGGCTACCACCGCTCCCTGGGCAAAGAAGCGCTGCAACTCGCGCCAGGGGGCGGTCGCCGTCTCACCAATGAGTTTGGCGCGCAGCCGTAGGTCCTCCGCGCGGCCAGCCGGCGGGTCCTGGCCCTCGGCAAACATGGCATCAGGCCCGGTGGCGTAGGTAGTAGTCGAGGAGGGCCGCAGTGGAGGCGTCGTGATCCGCGCCCACCTCGCTCCGCTCCAGTTCGCCCAAGATGACCCCCGCCAGTTGCTTGCCCAACTCGACCCCCCACTGATCGAAGGAATTGAGGCCCCAGATGATGCCCTGAACGAAGATGCGGTGCTCGTAGAGGGCGATCAGGGCACCCAAGGCCCGGGGGGTGAGCTTCTCGACCAGGATCGTATTGGTCGGCCGATTGCCGGGGAAGCTACGGTGCGGGGCTAGGGCCTCGACCTGGTCCGGCGCCATGCCCGCCGTCAGCATCTCGGCCCGCGCCTCCTCGCAGGTTCGGCCGCGCATCAGGGCCTCGGTCTGGGCAAAAAAGTTTGCCATCAGTTGAGTTTGATGATCCCCCAGGGGGTTGTGGCTCTTGATGGCGGCGATGAAGTCCGCCGGGATCATCTGGGTACCCTGGTGGATAAGCTGGAAGAAGGCGTGCTGGCCATCCGTGCCCGGTTCGCCCCAGACCACGGGGCCTGTGGTGTATTCGACCGCCACGCCATCACGGGTCACCCCCTTGCCGTTGCTCTCCATATCCGCCTGCTGCAGGTAGGCCGGTAGGTACTTGAGGTACTGGTCGTAGGGCAGCACCGCCTGGGTCCGGGCCCCGGCAAAGTTGGCGTACCAGACCCCGAGCAGGGCCAGGATGACGGGGACGTTATCCTTGAGATCCCGCGACTGGAAATGATCGTCCATCTCATGGGCGCCCATCAGCAACTGGCGAAAGCGGTCCATGCCCACCGCCAGGGCGATGGGGACGCCGATGACGGACCAGAGGGAATAGCGGCCGCCCACCCAGTCCCAGAAGCGGAACATGTTGCGAGTATCGATACCAAATTCAGCCACCTGGGCGGCATTGGTGGAGACGGCGACAAAGTGGTCGCGGACCGCCGCCTCCCCCAGCCGGGTCACCAGCCAATCCCGGGCGCTACGGGCATTGGTCATGGTCTCCTGGGTGGTGAAGGTCTTGGAGGCGATGATAAAGAGCGTCTGGTCCGCCTCCAGGTCGCGCAGGGTCTCGCTCAGATGAGTGCCATCCACGTTGGACACGAAGTGGACCCGCAGGTCGTTGGTCTGGTAGTGACGCAGTGCCTCGCACACCATGAGGGGCCCCAGGTTGGAGCCCCCGATGCCGATGTTGACCACGTCGCGGATGGGTTTGCCGGTAAAGCCGTGCCAATCGCCACTGCGGACCCCGGTGACAAAGAGGTCGATCTTTTCCAATTCCGCGTTGATGGCGGGCATGACGTCCTCGCCATCGACCATGATGGGGCGGTTCGAACGATTGCGCAGGGCGACATGGAGGACGGCGCGGTTCTCCGTGTTATTGATATGGTCGCCCCGGAACATCTTGCGAATCCAGCCACTCAGATCCACGGCCCGGGCCAGATCAAGCAGGAGCCCCAGGGTCTCCTCGGTGGCGAGGTTCTTGGAGAAATCGACGAAGAGGTTGGGCGCCCGCCGCGACAGACGCCTGGCGCGGTCGGGATCGGCGGCGAAGAGATCGCTCATGCGAACCGCGGACATTTGCTTCCAGTGCGCTTCGAGGGCCTTCCACTGGGCGGTCTCGTTCACTAAGGCCATGACGGCGGACTCCTGAATGAAAACGGGCGGTGGTCGCCCCTTGAGAGGAGGGGCGATCCGATCCGCCGTGCGAGGGCCCAATGACGCTCCCAAAAGCTCGCGCCGCGATGACCGCATGGGCCAATCTATGCTAGTTTGTCTCGCTTGCGGACAGGGACGCCAGATATTACCACTTGGCATCAGCGAAGGGCGGATTGCCTTACGCTGACAGGACGGCCTTTGTAGTTGCACTGGCCGGATAGAACGAGGTTGGGGGCCTAACCGGCGACCCCTCCTCGGCGAATCCGCCTCTCATGGGAGCGCCTTGCCATGGCCGCGCCAACGCCCGAAAACCAGCGCCGCCTCCTCTTCGCCAGCAGCGAGGCCCATCCCCTGATCAAGACCGGCGGCCTCGCCGATGTCGCCGGGGCCCTGCCCGCGGCCCTGCGGGAACTGGGCTATGACGCCCGCCTCATCATCCCCGCCTATCCCCGGGCCGTAAAGCAGTTGCGTGAACTCCGGACCCTGGGCGACTTACGCCTCCCCGGCTCGGGGCGCACCGTGCGCATCCTCGGCGGGCGCCTGCCGGACAGTGAACTGCCGACCTACCTGGTGGATGCCCCGGATCACTTCGCCCGGGAGGGTAACCCCTATACCGATACCAGCGGCAAGGACTGGGGTGACAACGCCGATCGCTTCATGCTCTTTTGCGAGGTCGTGGCCCGCATCGGCATGGGCTGTCAGGTGCTGGACTGGCGCCCGGAGCTCATTCACTGCAATGACTGGCAGACGGGCCTGGTGCCGGCCCTGCTCCACGGTCAGCCGGATCGCCCCGCCACCGTCTTCACCATCCATAACCTGGCCTACCAGGGGCTGTTCGACCGCGCCACCTTCGAGCGGCTGCGCCTGCCGGAGGTCTTCTGGACCCTCCACAGCCTGGAATTTCACAAGCAACTTTCTTTCATCAAGGGCGGCATCGTCTTCTCCGACCGGGTCAATACCGTCAGCCCGACTTACGCGCGTGAGATCAGAACGCGGGAATTCGGCTGCGGCCTGGATGGGCTCCTGACGGGGCTGGGGCGACGCTTCTCGGGCATCCTCAACGGTATCGACTACCGGGCCTGGAATCCGGCCGAGGACACTCAGATCGCCCAGCCCTACGACAGCGACAGCTTCAGCCTCAAGGCGGAAAACAAGCTGGCCTTGCAACGGGAATTCGGCCTGCCACGCAACGAGGAGGCCCTGGTCTTCGGCCATATCGGGCGGCTGGTGCAGCAGAAGGGGGCGGACCTGATCCTGGGCATACTGCCGCGCCTGCTGGCGCACCCCAATACCCAGTTCATTCTCCAGGGGTCCGGGGAAAAGGCGACGGAAAATGCCTTGCTGGCCGCGGCCCGCGCCCACCCGGATCGGGTCGGCATCTTCATCGGCTACGACGAAGACCGTGCCCACCGCGTCGAGGCCGGCAGCGATGCCTTTCTAATGCCCTCGCGATTCGAGCCCTGCGGGCTAAACCAGCTCTACAGCCTGCGCTACGGGGCCGTACCCCTGGTGCGCCGCACCGGCGGGCTCGCGGACACCGTGATCGATGCCGGACTCGCGGGTATCGAGCGCGGTGAATCCACGGGATTCTGCTTCGACCAGGCCAGTTCCGACAGCCTTTGGCAGGCCATGGATCGCTGCCTGAAGGTTTTTCGGGACAGTCCCGACCTGTGGCGACGCCTGGCTCTCAACGGCATGGGCCAAGACTTCAGTTGGTCAGCCAGCGCCCGGCATTACGATGAGCTCTATGTCGAGGCACTAGGCTCCTAGCTAGCCGTGGTCACCCATGGCTGGATTTCATCAGCAGCTTGAAGATCTTGTAATTGATGACCCAGAAGCGAACGAACTGCCAGGGCAGGAAGGAGCGCATATAGCGTGTGAAACCCGTAGGTACGGGTGGGTAATAATCCTGCTGATAAGGTTCTTTGTTCTTGACTGTCATGGGATTACTCCAGACCGCGCTTGCAAAAAGGGCCAGACCAACCCGAGGATTGGACACCGCCACGGGGTGGGACCCTCAACTCAGGGGCATCAATCCGGCAAGATGGACCAGCCGGGTCTGAGCTTGGCTTGATAGATAAAGACGTGGTGCAGGATCCACTTCATCCAGTGTCCTGCCAGCCCAATCTCTCCAAAAGTCAGATTCATATCCCGGCCATACTCCGGGTAGGTCTCGAAGTCAGGAACTACCGGGAAGACGGTCATGGTGGCCGCGCTACCCTTAAAGATATGTGAACCCGTAGAGGCGACGCAGGCGGCACCCATCTCGCCCATGGAGGCAGTGTGGGTCGGCTCCTTGATGGTGCCTTTGAGCAGATCACGGATATTCATGGCGACCGCCTTGCCAATGGCGGCGGAGGGCATACCGGTACGCGGCGGGGTCGGGTTAATCGGCGTACCGTTGGGGCTCACCATGGGCTTGCTGATCAAATGGGGTGGGGCAAAGGCAATGCCGATGGCAAAGACATTCTGATACTTGGGGGTCCGGTAGGTCTTGGGCCAGTCGTGCTTGCTCCAATCCTCGTAGGGTTTGGGCTGGTAATCCGCGTCGACCTTCATGAGGCCATTGGGGGCAAAGACCTCGCCGGTAATGTCCGTGCCGGCCTTGTCGAAGGCCTTGAGACCGACCCCCGCGAAGGGCGGGATCAACATGGCGAAGTCATAGTCCAAGTCACCAAAGGTCCCGTCCAGGGTCTCATAGTGAATCTTGCCGGGCTCGATCCTGTTGACGGCGGCGCGGGTGATCCAACTGATACCCCGTTCTACCATCAGGGACTCGGCAAAAACCTTGCCGTTGGTCACATAACCACCCCGATTGATGTGTACGCCGCCCATGCCGAAATCGCCGAGCTCGTATTCGTTGCTGATCCACTTGAGATCGGCCTGATCCCGCACCCCGGCCTCGCGCAAGGCATGGTCCACGTTGTAAATATATTCGAAGGCGGCCCCTTGGCAGGTGCAGAGACCATGGCCAGTACCCACGACGAGGTTGCGATGCTCGCCCTTTTTCATGGCCTGGATGCAGGCCTGCAACTGCTCGTTGGCCTGGAGGGCATGGTCTGGGGTGCAGACCGAGACGGTGTGACCGCCCTCGGGCCCGAGGCCCGGGGTGGCACCGAAATTGAGCTTGGGACCCGTGGCGTTGACCAGATAGTCGTAATCCACCTCCTCGGTCTGGCCAGCGCGGGCGCTATCCGTGTATTCGATGCGGACGAAGGGGCGCTGCTTGCCAGCCTCTCCCTCCGGGTGTACCGAGACAGCCCGTGCTTGAAGAAACTCCACGCCGGCCTTGCGATACACGGGTGCCAAGTCGAAGGTGACCTGCTCCTTGGTCATTTCTCCGCAGGCAACCCAGATATTGGAAGGGATCCAGTTCCATTGGGGCTTTGGCGATACCACCGTCACCCTATGGTCCTTGCCAATCCATTTACTCAGATATCGGGCTGCGGTATGTCCCGAGATGCCTGCGCCTAGAATGAGGATGCGTGCCATGTTGCTAAGCCTGCGGGTTTGGTGGTAACCGCTTCACGCTATCAAGGCTGACAGGGGTTGTCAAAATAACCGCCAACCCCAAACAAGGATTAAGGTAAGGGGATAGCTGGGGGCGATGGACACATCAAAGCTTGGCCCCCAGGATCTCAATCCCTCAGAGTAAATCCGCGACCACCTCGCGCTCCTCGAGCAGTTCCTTCTCGGTCACTTTCATCCGGGCCTTGCCGAAGTCAGTGACCTCCAGACCCTGGACGATCTGGTAGTCGCCGTTCTTGCAGGTCACCGGGAAGGAATAGACTAGACCCTCGGTGATGCCATAGCTGCCATCCGAGTGGACCGACATGCTGACCCAATCATCCTCGGGGGTGCCGAGGAACCAGTCGCGCACATGATCGACCACCGAACCCGCCGCCGAGGCCGCCGAGGAGGCGCCGCGCGCCTCGATGACGGCGGCGCCGCGACGCTGGACGGTGGGGATCATGTGGTCGATGGCCCAATCCAGGGACACCAGGTCCAGGGCCGGGGTGCCACCGACAGTGCAGTGGGTGAGGTCCGGATGCATGGTCGGGGAGTGGTTGCCCCAGACGATCATGCGGCGGACGTCGGCGGCCAGGCGGTTGGTCTTCTTGGCCAGCATGCCGATGGCGCGGTTGTGGTCAAGGCGCGCCATGGCCGTAAAGCGTTCCTTGGGCAGGTCCGGGGCATTGGCGGCGGCAATCATGGCGTTGGTGTTGGCGGGATTGCCGACCACCATGACGCGCACATCCCGGGCGGCATGCTCGTTGATCGCCCGGCCCTGGGTCGAGAAGATGCGGGCGTTCTCGGTGATCAGGTCCTTGCGCTCCATGCCCTTGGTCCGCGGCTTGGCGCCGACCAGAAGGACATAGTTGGTGTCGCGGAAACCAATCTTGGGGTCATCCGTCAGGACGACATCGTGCACCAGGGGAAAGGCGCAGTCTTCCATCTCCATGCCGACCCCACCGAGGGGCCCCATGGTCATGGGCAGTTCCATCAGCCGCAGGATCACGGGTTGGTCGGGGCCGAACACATCGCCGGCGGCGACGCGGAAGGCCAGGGCATAGCCAATGTTACCGGCGGCGCCGGTGATGGTCACTTTGATGGGTTTTTTCATTATCGTTTCAATCCTCTCATGCACGCGTTAAGTACAAGGATCAGGGCGGCGGTTAGCCGGGTTATCGCGGAGGCGAATCCAGGGTGACGAGGGCACCTGATCGCGATCGGGTAAGCCTGGAGGGTCCCAGGTTGCCGCGGCCTGGGAGTCCATCACCAAGATTGCTCACCTCGGCCAGTCCATGGTCAGGGCCCCTTGGCCCTGACGGCCAGGCCGGCGGATAGGGATTCAGGGGGATCAGGCCGCTTGGGCAGGAATCGCATGACCCGTACGGGTCACGCGATTGTTTTCGTCCAGATAGACTAGGCTGGGACTGAAGGCATCAGCCTCGGCGTCATCCATGGCCGCGTAGGCACAGATGATGACCCGATCCCCGGGGGCT
>JBGAUK010000128.1:0-6957 GCA_044228695.1 Chromatiaceae bacterium
CGTCTTCCGCTGGAAAAAGTTTGATCTAAGTATTGTATAATATGTAAATATATTGATGAAACGGACTACTAGCAGCCACTCCAGGCCATGAATCCCCTCGCGAAACAGCACCGTGACCAGGGCGCCGAGGAGTCCGGTCAAGGAGGCGAGTAATAAAAAGACGAGATCGCCCTCTTGCAAGGCAAGCAGGAAGGGGGCGCGTTGGGATGGCAATGCTGCTGTTTCGGTAGTTGCGCCGAGGTCCGTCGTGGCTGCCACGCCAGACTGTTCCAGCAATGTCGCTGCCATGGGCGCCCACCTTCGAACCAGCGAAACCGCCAATAATCCCAGCATCAAGGGGATCAGGAGCCAAATTGGCCCCAGGGGGCCCTCGGGTAGTTGCGGGGATACCTCGCTGCTCTCGGTGCGAGGGGCTCCGCCGGCGAGCGTCGGAGTGGGTCCGGGCTGATCCAGTGGTTCGGCTCTGGCCAGGTCCGGCGGGCAGGGGCAGGCTTCGTCGAGGGTGTTGCCAGGCTCAATGGACGGGGCCGGCGGCGGCTGATCGACCACCGCCGGGCACACCATCGGCCGCCCGCCTTGGCGATGCTCCGCCCATTCGCGGGTCTGCCGCTCGATGCCCCGCCGAGCCGTCGCCATATCGAGCGCGCCCATCCCTTCCACCGACGGCACCCGTAGCACTATCCCGACGCGCAAGATGCCGTTGACGTTGCAGGAGGGCGTGAAGGCCTCCGGGTTGGCCTCCAGCAGGGCGAGCATCACCTGGTCGCGGCTCAACCCCGCCTCGGAAGCGATCCGCGCGGCGATCTTCCAGAGACTATCGCCGGAACGGACCAGACCGATATCCTGCCCGGCGCACAACGGCAGCCCCATAACCGCCAACCAGAGCGACAGGACCAGGAACAGCGCCCGCCAGGGCCTATCGGTCATCCCAAGCAACCCCTGGCTTGGGGCACCAGCGCAAAGAGTCCGGCGGGAAGCGGGCCGTCGCCGGCCGACCCAACTACCGCGCACCAACTCGTCATACAGCGCCAAGGCCTGGCGGGCCACTCTGGCACTTGACCTTCCCCGCTGGCCATGAGGATTGCGATCCACATCAGCCCTAATCCCCAAGCGGCGTCTACTACTCCGGTTTGGCGGCCGCAGGTGTCACGTCCTGGGCCTGCAAGGTCGTCGGCATGGGCAGGTGCTGGATCGCCTTGCCCCCAAAGTCGACCTTGTTCAGGTCCACCTTGCGGATGGTCAGGTCGCCATAGGTGCGGAAGTAGGCGATACGGTGCTGGAGGTCATAGACCCTGGCCCACTCAGTTTTGTCATAGCTCAGCGTCGGGGCGCCCCCCGTCTTCGACGGAGTCTTGTCCGCCACCGCGCCGAGGGGGATGTCCACCGCGTTCAGGATGTGGAAGGCCAGGTTTGTACCCTCCGCCCCGGTCGCCACGGGGACCGCCGAATAGGCCAGGGCGGTAGCCTTGAGGAAGCGGCTGGGCGGGGTGTAGTCACCGGGCAGCCCGAGCAGGCCCGTGCCCTGACCGAGGGGCTGGACCTCGACGGCCCCAAGCTTGAGGCTATCGACGTTGATGTTGGTGAGATTGATGTTATTGCGCAGGTTGTTTTGGTGCCAGTCGAAGGGCGGGGAATTAGTGAGGACGCCGATGGGATTGTCATGGATGTGCAACTTGCCACCCAGGTACTCGACCACGAGGGAGCCCCCCGCGGCATCGTGAATGGTCCAGTGCAGCGGCAGGGGGCCCGCCTGGGGCAGGATGAGCTCGTAAACGGTCAATTTCGGCAGGGCTGCACGTACCTCGTCTACGGTGGCGAACTGACTCAGGAGCCAGTTGGCGAGATCGACGTTGGAGACCGCGTGCTTGCCATCGGCGGGGAAGGGCTGGTACTCGGCAAATCCCGGGAGGAAGAGGGCGCCAACCGACAGTCCCGCCTCATTCATGCCGTCGGCGGCGATGTCCAGGCCGAGGGCATTGATGCCGAGGAAGCCATGCTTTGCGGTCCAGGTCATGCCGGGCTTGAGGTCGGGGCGGGTCGCGGTGAGCAGGTGGCCCCGAGGGACCAGCATCACCTGACTTTTGAGATCCATCTCGAACTCCATTGATCGGGCGGCGATCCAGGCCCCGTCCTGGGACTGGAGTCGGAAAGAGGTGCAAGCCTGCGCGGGCAGGGCGAGGGCGGTGATGGCGCCGGCGGC
Organism: Chromatiaceae bacterium; assembly: GCA_044228695.1. Lineage (GTDB taxonomy): Bacteria > Pseudomonadota > Gammaproteobacteria > Chromatiales > Chromatiaceae > M0108. The sequence goes on from JBGAUK010000128.1 coordinate 2,201, forward strand.
AAGGGAGGCCAGCACGGCACGGCGGAGGGATTTGGAGGGCATGACGAGTCTCTTCTGGGTGCGATAAAAGGGGTGGTTCAGGTGGAAAGGCGCCACTGGCCACTCATTGTACCGAGGTCAGGCCCTATGCCGTTGGCCGCATCGTGCTGTGGAGCGCCGACCGGGACGCCAGCCAGATGCAACTGGCGGACCTGACCGAGCCGACGATCACCCGCATCGCTATCGCCAATCCACGGCACGCCCCCTATGGGCAGCGGGCCGAGGAGGCCTTGCGGGCCGCTGGCCTGTGGGAGCAGCTTAAGCCCAAGCTGGTCTTTGGCGAGAACGTCGCCCAGACTGCGCAGTTCGTGCATAGCGGTAATGCCCAGGTCGGCATCATCGCCCTCTCGCTGGCCCTCAGCCCGACCCTGGCCAGCCAGGGGGGTTACGGGCTGATCCCCGATCATCTGCATCAGCCCCTGGAGCAGGGCTACATCGTCACTCAAGGGGCGGCGGATAAGGCCATGGCCAAGCGCTTCGCGGACTACATGGGTAGTGCAACCGCCCGAGCGGTCATGACCCGCTATGGTTTCGTGCTACCTGGTGAGGAAGCGGCCAAGTAGGGCGATGAGGCCATCCTGGCTTCCGCTCGCGCGGCCCTGCCAGGGTTCAAGAATCCGCCGCCGTACTCGCCCGCAGGGTCTAGGGCCGGTTGGTCGCCTCCGGCAGAGCGTAGCCCAGCGCCAGCCCCAGCAGCAGGAGCCCTAATACCTGGTCATCGCCAGGAAGGCGCTGTTACGTCTCGGTAGCCAAGGTGCGTCCTGACCCCGGCAATGGGCGGCAAAATCGCGAATATCGCCGCGGAATGCGGTCAACAAGGCGCCGAATGAACAAGCACTTCTCGGACCGGTTCAGTGAGCCATTCCCGGAACAAGAAACAAAAAGCTCATTTACATCAGTGCTGCCAAAGGTGATGCGATCGCCCGGCAATTCCGGCTAGAATTGCCACCGCTCACCCGTCTTGGAGGCACCGGATGAAAATCGACTGGAGTGCATTTTGTCTAGCCACGCTGGTCCTGATGTTTGCGGTCTTGCCTCAGGTCGAGGCCGGTGAGGTCCTGGATAGCGTCACGGCCCGCGGCAAACTGCGCTGCGGCGTGAGCGAGGACATCCCAGGCTTTTCCGAACGCGACGCCGACGGACGCTGGCGCGGGTTGGACGCGGATTTCTGTCGCGCCGTGGCGGCGGCGGTCTTGAGCGACCCGGAGAAGGTCCAGTTCGTGCCCCTGCGGGCCTCCGCGCGCTTTCCCGCGTTGCAGACGCGTAGGATCGACCTGTTGCTGGGCAATACGAGCTGGACCCTTACCCGCGAAGCGGTATTGAAGGTCCAGTTTCCCGCTATCCTGTTTTACGACGGTCAGGGCTTCATGGTGCCGACCGCCGCCAACATTAAGACGCTCGCGGACCTCGAGGGTGCGACGGTCTGCGTAGAGAAGGGCACGACCCACACCCGTACCCTGGCGGCGTACTTCAAGGTAAACGGCTGGTCGGTGGAGCCACTGATCATCGACTCGGCCCCCGAGGCCGCGGCAGCCTTCTTCGCCGGTCGCTGTCGTGCCTATACCTCGGATGCCGCCCAATTGGCGGCCATGAGGCTGCGTGCCCCCGGGGGTCCGCAAGCCTTCGCGATCCTCCCCGAACTCATCTCCCGGGAACCCCTCAGCCCCGCCGTCTGGGGCGGCGATCCGGAGTGGACCACGGTGGTCCGCTGGGTCCTAAACGTCCTGATTCTCGCGGAGAGACACGGTGTCACGCGCCACAACCTCGATGCCGTCATTGCCGATCAGACCAACCCCTTGTTGTGGGTGAGCGACGATGATCGGGTGCTGCTCGCGCAATCGATGGGTATCCCGCTCGGCTGGGCCAGACGGGTCCTGAGGGCCGTGGGCAACTATGGCGAAGTCTATGAGCGCAATGTCGGGCAAGAAAGTCCACTCAAGATCGAGCGCGGTCTTAACCGGCTCTGGACCGACGGCGGACTCCACTATGCGCCACCGATTGACTGAGTAAGACTACGATGAGCGATCTGCAGATCTATCTCACCATCGGCGTCTTCGCCGCTGTCATCCTCTTGATCATGTTCGATCTGATCGACATGGCGGTCGCCGCCCTGCTCGGGGTGAGTGTCCTGTTCCTCTCCGGCATCCTCGATGGCACCGATCTGATGCCGATCGTGCATACCGCTGGCGGACCGCTCGCCCTGCTCTTTGGCGGCATGGTCGTGGCGCGGGTGATCGGCAAGACGGGAATCTTCGACTGGCTCGGGGATGCCTTTCTGCGTGCCACCGGCGGCAGCGGCAAGCGACTCCTGTTGCTCATCGTCGGGCTGGTGGCCCCCGTGTGCGCCGTGCTACCGAACGCCACCGCCGTCATCCTGGTGGCGCCGGTCATCATTGGCGTCTGCAAGGCCCTCAAGATCGATTTCATCGGGCCCATGATCATCACGGCCATCGTCAGTAATGCCGCCGGCATGCTCACCCTGGTGGGCGACCCCGCCACCTTCCTGGTCGGCAGCGCGATCGGGCTGTCCTTCGTCGATTATCTGCGGATGGTGAGCCTGGGCGGCGTGCTGGCGGTATTGGCCGTCGTGCCTTTGCTGCCGCTCCTGCTACCGAAGATCTGGGCGACGCGGGTGACCCTGCCGCCCGCGCGTCCGCAGGTCGTCATCGAGCGCCCGGCCTTCCTGGTGCTGGCGCTGCTGGTACTCGCGATCATGGTGGCCTTGTTCCTGTTCGGGGAGTCGCTGCCGATCCACATCGTCCCGCCCCAAGTGGCGATCATCGCTGCCGCGCTGGCGCTACTCGTGGTCTATGGCGTGCGCGTTGAGCCGGTGGGTGAGGTGATCCGCGACGTGGACTGGAAGACCATCGTGTTTCTCGGCGCCATCTTTACCCTGGTCCAGGCCTTCATCAAGACCGAACTGCTGCAAGGCCTCTCCATCCAGCTCTACGATTGGTTCGGGGCCGATGTGCTGTCGGTGGCTTTCCTGTCGCTGGCCGGCATCGGCATCCTGTCGAGCCTGCTGGCCAACATCCCGGTCGTGGCCGCCGCCTTGGTGACGGTCATTGGCTACCTGGTCGCGGCCGAAGCGGTCCCCGAAATCGCGTTGGCCCCGGCATTTACCGACTGGCCCGACGCCACGCTGCCGGTCTTCGTCGCCATGATGTTTGGCGGTACCCTGGGCGGCAATGCCACCCTGATCGGCGCCTCCGCCAATGTCGTTGCCGTCGGCATCTGTGCTGCCAACGGTGGGCGGGTGACCTTCATGCAGTTCCTGCGCATTGGCTTGCCGATCGCGGTAGTGCAGTTGTCGATCGGGGCCCTCTATGTCTGGGCCCTGCACTCGATCCTCAACTAACCCCCAATTCCGGTCTCAATCCGGTCCTGGACGAAGGGCCTCCGTGTGCCGGGGCGCACTGATCGGCGCCGGCACGGGCGCCGTCGGCGGCTTCCTCTTCGATCAGCATCATCGTGGCAATATCGACTGACCCGGGCAAGGCAGGCATCGGGGTTCTCGATGCCAGCCATGGCTGTTCTCTGAGCTGTCCCGGAAGCATTGACACCGAGGTGTAGACGATAGTGCAGACAGCCTCTATCTGTTCGCATCCATGAGGACCAGCGGGTCAGCATCGTCCTCATGGCCGGGCTGCGGGTCAACTCACTGGACATCGACCCGTCACTGTCCCCTGGTATGCTAGCGCCTCGGCACGGGTGAGACCTGGGTCGATCCGCTGATCGGCGGCCGTCTGCGCCTCGCCATCACCGACCATAGGTTCGCGACCGCCTTCGCCGACTTCGGTGGCCCGCGCCCATTTCGTCCACCGACCATTCATCGGAACAACATCGAGTTGGAGCGGTTAATGTTTACTTCCTGTGGGCGCTCACGGGGGCGCTGACTTTGGAGGTCATTCATGCCGCTACCGGTGTATCCATAGGCGGCAATGTCGTGCTGATTGGGCTGGACGATGACTATATCTATTTCATTTACTTCAGTTTGGCTTCACTGACTACCGTGGGCTTTGGAGACATTTATGCTGTGAGTACCCCCGCCAAGATGCTGGCCACTTTTTTGGCCACTCTGGGCGTCCTGTTTCCGGCCATAGTCATCGCCCGCCTGGTCGGGCTGGCTTCCAGCCGGCGTTCCTGATCACACAACTACGCCGCGATGGCGAACGGAGAGGCCGAGCATGACTGAACTGGACCCCCTGACCATGGTGATCGAGCTGCTCGGTGGGCTCGCGCTGTTCCTGTACGGCATGGAGAAGATGACTGACGGGTTGAAGGCCGCCGCTGGCAAGCAGATGAACAGGCTGCTGGCCAAACTGACAGGTAACCCGGTATTGGGTGCCATCACCGGAGCCATCGTGACCGCGGTGATCCAGTCGTCCTCGGTGACCACGGTACTGGTGGTGGGTTTCGTCAGTGCCGGGCTCATGACCCTGGTGCAGTCGGTGGGGGTGATCTTCGGTGCCAACGTGGGCACCACGATGACGGCGCAGATCGTGGCGTTCAACACGACCGCCCTGGCCTATCCGCTGATCGCCATCGGGTTTGTCATGACCTTCGTTTCGAAGCGGGGCGTCGCGCGCCACTATGGCGCCATGTTGATGGGGCTTGGTCTGATTTTTTATGGTATGGCGACCATGGGCTCGGCCATGTCGCCGTTGCGCACCCACGAGGGCTTTGTGCAGCTCCTGCAATCCTTGCAGAATCCGATC
>JBGAUK010000129.1:0-6831 GCA_044228695.1 Chromatiaceae bacterium
CGGTCATGGCCGTATTGAAGACCACCTCGCCGACACTCTGGGTCTCGGCGCCGATGGACAGGCCGCGAAAGACAGAGCCGTCTTCCAGAACGAGAACCGCGGGCTTTCTCAAGGTCATCTCCGAGTTCAGCCAGCCCGCGTCCCGGCCGGAGGGCCGCGGGGACATGAGGCGCCCAGGGGCGCTGAAATCACAAGGACGCGCGATGCGGGAAAGCGGCCAGGATCGTGCGACGGTGCACGAAGACGTGAGGACGAGAGCGGCGGGAACAGCTAGGGCCAGACACCTCGAACGGCGGAAATTCTAAGTGATTCCCCTTGCCCTGTCCATTCGCCGCCAGGGGGCCGGGCAAATTTCCGGCCCCGCATCCCGCCATCCGCGGCTGTCTTTTGTGGCTTACAGGGAGCGGCGAATCCAGCTTTCCAGCGCCGCGGCATCCATGGCCCCCGAGGTCCGCGCCACCTCCCGGCCGCCGCGAAAGACCACCAGGGTCGGAATGCTGCGGATGCCATAGCGCCCCGCCAGGGCCTGGGCCTCCTCCGTGTTCACCTTGATCAGCCGCGCCTGGGGCTCGATGCGCCGGGCCACGGCCTCGAAGGCCGGCGCCATGGCGCGACAGGGGGCGCACCAGGGCGCCCAGAAATCCACCACCAGCGGCAGATCGCCGCGCCCCAGGTGCTTGGCGAAGCGCCCCTCGTCCAAGGCCAGGGGGGCACCGGCAAAAAGGGGCGCACGGCACTTACCGCACTTGGCTTCCTCGCCCATGCGCTCCGGGGGTACCCGGTTAACCGCATCGCAATGGGGGCAGACAACGTGAACAGCTTGGGTCATGGGACTTCGCTCCTGGGGTGAATGAGACCGTGGCGCCGGCGGGGCGGATGATCCGGGACCCCGCCGGCTTGAATCGATCCCTTTGCAGGCCTATTTACGGGCTTCCGAACCAATTCCAACCGCTCGATTCAGGAGTACGGCGCCAATGGCCAACTCACCCTATCTGGTCGCCGTCACGGCGCAAAACTTCCAAGAGGTGGTACTCGAGGGCTCTTACGACCGCCCCGTGCTGGTGGACTTCTGGGCCGACTGGTGCGCCCCCTGCCGCGCCCTCATGCCCATCCTCGCCAAGCTGGCGGACGAATACGGGGGGCGCCTCCTGGTCGCTAAGCTCAATACCGAGGAGGAACAGGCCCTCGCCGCCCAGTTTGGCATCCGCAGCCTGCCCACGGTCCAGCTCTTCAAGGATGGGCGCCCTGTCGACCAATTCATGGGCGCCCTCCCCGAGGCCCAGATCCGGGCCTTTCTGGAATCCCACCTGCCGGGGGAGTCCGACAGCCTGTTCGACGGCATCACCCAACGGCTCATCCTGGGGGACCTGGCCGGCGCCCAGGCCGAGCTGGATCAAGCCCGGGCCAAGGACCCCGACAATCCCCGCCTCTTCCTCGCCGAGGTCCAGATCCTGGCCGCCAGCGGCGACACCCAAGGCGCCGAAGCGGTTCTCGGGCGGGTACCCATCGATCTGGCCAAGGACCCGGAGGTCCTGGCCCTGCGCGGCCAACTCCGGTTCGCCAACCTGGTCGCCACCGCCCCGCCCCCGGCCGAACTGGCCGCCCGTCTCGCCGGCGATCCCAAGGACAGCGAGGCCGCTTACCTGCTCGCCGCCTGGCAGGCTGTCAACGGCGATCTCGAAGCCGCCCTGGCCGGACTCCTCGCCCTCCTTAAGCGCGACCGCGCTTATGGCGAGGATGCCGCCCGCAAGGCCATGATTCTCATCTTCGACCTGCTCGGCGGCGCGGGCCCCCTGGTCGCCGCCTACCGGGCCAAAATGCTCAGCGCCCTCTACTGAGCGGGACCACCGGGGCCGGGAATCGCTAAGGTCTGGCGTGACCCTGGCTCGAACTGCGGGCGGAAGGCCTGAGGCCCTTGATTAGCGCAGGCCCAGTTGCCCGGCCAGCAATTGCGCCTTGAGGATGAGGCCGATCTCAATGGCCACGTTGGATGGACGGTTGAGTTCCTTGGGGATTTCCTGGGGCTTGAACCAGTGGAAATGGGTATGTTCCGGGCCCAACATCGGGGCCACTTCCTGGTCCGTCAACAGCAAAAAGTAATGTAGTTCACGCAGGCCATTGGCATAGCCCAAGGTGCCCAGGTCCGTTTCCCCCAGGAAGCGGATATGCTCGTCTTGGGAGGTGAGGCCCGTTTCTTCCGCCAGTTCGCGCAACACCGCCGCCTCGGGCGATTCGCCGAGGTCCAGGTGGCCGCCGAAGAAATCCCAGAGTCTGGGCTTGCGCACCTGATTGCTGCGCTTGCCGAGCAGAAATTTGTCGGTCTTATAGCAGTAGATCACCATCCAGGCGCCTGGATCCAGATTCACGGTGTCACCTCGCTGGCAAACTTCTTGACCTGGCAGCCAGCGGCTAGGCCTGGGGCTGTGTGTGACGTGGCTAACAGTTGACCCACCGCCACCCATCACATTCGATGGATTATAGAGAAAAGAGAAACATGCCGCCCTGGCCGATATCGCACGGCTCCATGCCCTGTGCGTGCCAACCCCCATCAGAAGGGCTAATTCACATCCGGCCGCCAGAGCGAAAGGCGCCAGGGCGGCCCTTGAAGAATCTCCCGACCCCATCCTAATCATCCCACAGCGAGGCATCCCGCCAGGTGCGGATGGGAAACCAGGCCAGTCCGTCGGGGTCGGCCAGGGTCACGAGCAACCCCCAGCTCCCCACCAGGCCGCTACCAAAGGCCACTAAGCAGCCACCGACCACCAGCAAATTACCCACGATGGGCAGGCCCGAAACGAAACGATAGCCCTCGTCCGCACCCTGGCGACGGCGATAGCGCCAGGGACGCAGGTACAGCAGATAGAGATTGAGGCCGGCAATGAGACCCGCGATGCCGACCAGGACCAAACCCACACCCTCCCGCGTTGGCGGGACAGGTCGCGGCCAGAGCCCGGAGGCCAGGGCGAACAAGGCGGGCAGTGCGCACAGAGCGATGCCGACGGAACGGCGGATCGCATTAGGGTGGGACCTTGGCTGGCTCATGGGCTAACTCACATCGCAACTCACGGATAGCGGGCTGGGGTATTGATCCCCGGAAACGCGAGGGGCCGCGCACACCAGGCATCAATAAGGTCGGCGCCGCAGATGCAGCCGGTAGAGGGGCCCGGACACCCCTATGTCAAAGAGGGTGAAGGCGGCCACCAGCAGGGCCAGATCCAGCCACCCCAGGCCGCAGGGCCCGGCCACCGCCAACAGGGGCAGCAAAGATTCGGGGATCTGATCCAGGCCGGTGGCCTTGTCACCCGGCTTGAGCCCCAGGCGGCGCTTGACAAAGCTGGACAAGGCATCGCCCACCATCGCCAGCAGGCCGATCAGGGCCCCCAGGCCAGCGCCCAGGCCGAGCAGATAAGCCAATACCATCGTCGCCAGCACCGCGCCCGCCAGGCCCCGTGTGGTGATATGCCCGCCTAACAAGGGGCGGCCATCAGGGTGTATCCGGCCGCCATCCAGGGGCCAGTCCCAGCGCGGGCCCAGGGCCCAGGCCAGCAGGATCGGCGCCCCGTTGGCGGCGATGAGCAACAACAACAAGCCCGGTTTTTCCCACATCTGGTCCCATCTCTCGCGCCGCGGCGGGTGTCTTGATGTAGATTATGGCCGAATCTCGAACAACCGCCCTCCCCCGCCCCGCTCCCGCCGGCGGGGTCATGGAGTTCCACCATGCAGCTAGCTTCTTTGCGCTTACTCCTGGCCCTGGCCCTGGGGTTTCAGACCCTCCTCGCCCTAGCCCAGGCGCAGACCCCGGACCAGTCCCCGGCACCAGCCGCCGTCCCCGCGAACGCCCCCGCCGTGCCCGTGGCGCTCCCCGGGGAGACGGAGCCCACCCTCTGGGACAAGTCCCTGGGCACGGCCGGAGACCTCTGGCGGGGGACCAAGGACAGCGCCGGGCGCTGGTTCGAAGGCTCCCAGCACGGCGCCGAAACCCTCTGGCAAGGCTCCAAGCAGACAGCCGGCTCCGCCTGGGACACCACCCGGCGCTATCTGGGGCCGGACCCCCAGGCCAATTTCGCCCGCCTCTGGGACGGCGTCCTGCCGACCCTGGAGGAGACGCTCGCCCTCCAGGAACGCCAGGCCAACCTGCCGGAGAACCGCTGGTTTGGCGACGATCAGGCCAGCAACCAGGCGGAGATCGACCAACTCCTGGACCAGGCCGTCGCCATCCTCTCCGGCTCCAACACCCAGGACCATCGCCAGCGCATCCGCGTCCTGCAGCAGGAGATCGCCAACGCCCGCCAGGACCTGGCGGAATACCGCCGCCAGCGCGTCTCCGCGCCCGCGGACTCCCTGGTCAAGAAGACGGTCGCGGACTATGACGAGGCCATCGCCGACCGCCAGGCCGACATCGCCCGCTACGAGGCGAATCTGGCGACCGTCAAGCGCGAATTCGCCGCCGAGCTACGGGCCATGGGCCTGGAGCTGAGCGACGACCAACTGGATTTCATGCTCTCCACCGTGGTAGGCGACAACCTCATCGACCTCGGCATCCTCTTTGACAACGTCAAGGCCATCACCGGCCAGCTCGAACGCCTGGTCGAGGAGAGTGGCGAGGACCTGCAGAGCGCGCGGCGTTACTACGGCCTCTACGTCGTCCTGCTCAAGAGCCTGCGCCAGATGCATCTCCAGGTGGAACAGGCCATCGCCAACAACTACATGCCCCGCATCGACGCCATCGCCGAGCGGGCGCGGGAACTCTCCGGCCAGACCCAGGCTCTCCTGCGGCAAGCGCCCGAGAAGCGGGAAATCCTGGTCGCCAATCTGGATGCCCAGCGCCTCACCATCGAGGCGGCGGGGGTTTACCGCCAATATCTCGACGAACAGGGCCGCCAGATCACCGCCGCCCGGGTCGCCCTGGAGACCGACATCGCCACCGCCTGGAATACCTACGAGACGGTGCGCGTCTCCGGCGAACTGGTCGGCATCGTCAAGGCCAGCCGCAAGCTGCTGGACGGCCTCATCAGCCGCCAGGTCCCCAAGCCGCGGCCCTTCCGCAACCTGGAAATGCAGCGCGAATTCGAAAAGCTCACCGAGCAGTTGCGCACGGGCGGGGGTGGGGTGGCGAAATAGAGGCTCACTTGAGTGTGCAATCAGTAGGTCTGTTTCTGATAGGCAACGGCGTTCACGGGTGGTTCAGCATTTTCTTAGCTGTCCAGCCCCGCCTGATTAAATACCGATAAGAAGGCGACCACTGGCCGGTCACCTGGGGAAATGACCCATTTGCCCGATGGGTCTGTTTTGATGGTTTGGTGTACTCTACCTGCTGCGGATATGACTGAGTTCCGTAATTCCTCAGTCACTCCAAAAGCATATTTGCTATCACCGAACTTCAGACTCTCTTGTCGAAACAGGTGACGCGATCAGGGTAAGTTTTTCCAGTATACAAGGTTATTATATACGGCACTGGTAATGCGCGTACCGCTATTGTAGGTGTAGTTGCAACCCGAGCCCCACTTATTACCGTAGGCGTGAATACCCATAGCAACGGCACCGCTACCCAGTGTTACATCGTTCCAGATCGGCCCACCGCTCATACCTCCATAGGAATCTGATTTATAGTAGATTTTCCTTGGCGCATCACAGCGATTTTTGTCAGCACCCACCCAATGGGTGGCGCTGGCATTATCACCAGGGTAACCTTGGACGATAGTGGGCTCATTGAGTAAGCTTGTGGTTTTATATTTAAATCCAAACCACCCGGTAGTATTCCCGACCGTACAGTTGAGCTTGATAGCGCCGTAATCATATTCATGATTACCTGATACGGTCCAACCTATATTCGAATACAACCCTTTCGCGGTGCAATAGCCATAAGGAGCGGAGCTACCATCGCGTCCGGGATAGATTCGGTAGGATGACGTGGGATACCAGCCTTGTCCTGCGCCCTTATTGACGCAATGGCCGGCTGTAGCCACCGTATTAGGACCGATCATCCATCCTGTACAGGAATAGCCACCATTGAAATAGATATAAACAACTGCTCGAGTAGGGTATACCGTAGTCTTAAGCCATTGCCTGCCTTGATTACCACCAATCACGCTCTCGGGAGAAGGATTTTTTGCCCGATATCTCCCTAGAATTGGCGCTGGTACGGCTTCTTCTTCCTCGGCCAGTATGTCAGCAGGCAAAACGCCATTCCTGAAGGTAAATTCAGCGTTGCCTTCAGAGAGGTCTTCACCCTGTCCAAGTTCTGATCCAATGCTGCCAATATAGGGTTCTTGCTTGCCAACAACCCCTTTATCCGCATTTACGGCAATGGCGGCAGCATCCCTGGCGTTGAGTATCATCCCATCATCGTCAACAGCATCATTAGGACCCGCTGACACCGGGTTGGCAAGGAAAATAGCCAAAAATCCTAATGCGCCGTATTTGGAACTGAAGGTATTTGCTAGCGAAGTTGACATGTGTAACTCCTTATGTGTGATACCCATAGTGGGATTTAAGGATTTATATACATCACTAACAACAACTAATTAGTGGCGTATATAACACCCTTGCTGGAGGGAAAGCCTGGGTTCCACTCCGCTGGGTCAATAAGGAAACACTGACTGATCTCGTTGTCATGCATCAGCAACATTACAACTCCATGCTTATATTAGCATATACCTTAAAATCCCGAGACTTAATCAGCCACCCTGTGAATGATTGTATCCAAGTCTGAGTAAAATACAAGGGAAACCACCCGGAGTAGCACGGCTAATCTGTTCTAGCCCGCCGTCGCTGGCCGTCCCCGCGGGCGGCGGCGGGAGTTCTGGGTCATGCCCAGGTAGTCGAACACCA
>JBGAUK010000012.1:0-52429 GCA_044228695.1 Chromatiaceae bacterium
TGCGCTGCATCTTGAGAACCCCTCTTCACGGTCGCTCTATCTTAAGGGGCTGTCTCAAATTCGGGGTCCACTATACTCATTGTATGGTTACTGTCCAGGGTTCTCCCCTTGGGGCTAGCCTGTAAGGTGGTTAAGGCACTTGGAGGTGCGGGTAATTCTTTTACTTGATGGGAAGGTTATTTAAATGCCCAAAAAATACTTGATGATGGCCAGTAGAGTGGCGCTTGCATCAGGGGTATCGGCGGTACTCTTCATGGCAAGCCATGTCACAAGCGCGGAGGTAAATGCAGAGGCGAATGTTCTGAATGCCGCTCCGCTGAATCCGGCATTCGAGCGATGGCTAGAGAGGAAGGCCAGTGGCGTTGAGGATTTATCTTCATCGGCGGAGGCCCCGCGAGGCTTTATTCCTCCTCCGATTCGAATCCCTACTGTCAAGACGCCTTTGTCTTTAAGAACTGCTCTGCCAGCCAAATTCGACTTGCGTAAAATACCTAACGGCCTTACGTCGGTCAAGAATCAGGGTGTGTGTGGCTCCTGCTGGGCTTTTGCTGTTTACGCCTCCCTCGAATCCAATATTAAGTACAAATATGGATCTGTAACCTGGAACTTCTCGGAGCAGGATTTAAATCAGTACCATGGTTTCGACGTAGCCGAATGTAGTGGAGGTAACGACCAAATGGCCACTGCCTATTTGGCCAGGTGGAATGGTCCTGTAAAAGAGAGCGAGGTACCTTATTTTTATCCGCCCAAGTGGCCGGAGGAGGAGTCCGGGTTGGAGGAAGCCCCGGCGTTGAATCCGGAAATGGTGGCAGAGCAGGAGGCGGATCAAGAGCAAAATCGGAGGGCTTCACCGGGAGTTATTGGGCGTAAGCACATCCAAAATGTTTATTTCCTGCCTGAACGCAAAGATGTAATGGATAATACCCGGATCAAGGAAGCCGTAAGAAATTATGGTTCGGTAACAATGAGTTATTGGGAGGATGAAAATTACCATAGTGGGTATTCTTACTATTTCCCTGGAAAAACCAATGAGGATGGCCCAAACCATATGGTTGCCATTGTGGGTTGGAACGATTCCTACCGTAAATCAAATTTTAAGATAGGCTCGCAACCTCCTGGCAATGGTGCCTTCATTGTCAAAAACAGTTGGGGCACCGATTGGGGTGAGGAAGGATACTTTTACATCTCCTACTATGACGAAACCATCGTGCCCGGTGCCAGTTATTACAAAGCGGAGGCAATATCCGACTTCACCCGTGCCTATGAATATGACCCGCTTGGGTGGACAGGGTCATGGGGTTTTGGATCAACAACAGCATGGTTTTCAAATATCTTCATGGCTGCTGCCGAGGCTTATAAGATCAAGGCCGTCAGTTTCTATACCAAGGTGCCAGCAAGCACCTATACTATCACCGTCTATAAAGACGTAGAATATGGCAAACCAGGAAGCGGGACCCTGGTTGCGACGAAAACCGGTACTATCACTAATCCAGGGTACAATACCGTCCGTTTCGCGACCCCCGCCGGCGTCACTGCCTTGAAGCTCTTCTCGGTGGTCGTTAAGTTGACTACCCCTAACGACAAGCATCCGATTCCGGTGGAGGCACGTATTCCTGGTGAATCCACCGCGGCATCTGCCTTTAAGGGTCAAAGTTTCGTCAGTACCAATGGAACTGATTGGCTAGACACGACCGAGGTTGAGTTTGATATACCACAACATAAAAATACCAATGTAGCGCTCAAGGCCTTTGGTGGTCTGTGATGGCTTGGCCTTTTGGCTGAGGCGGCGTGGGAGCCAGCCTCAGCCAATTGGCTGTTGTTGAGCCTGGTTTGGCTGAGCGGGTTCCAGATTCCTCTGCAATGGATTATGTGGGGTAAGGAACGGCAAGGGCTGGCGTCTCGGCCAACAGGACCCGTACCTGGGCGAGCAGGGACTGCAAGGCGTCTGTGGCGAGGGGACTCAGGCTGTAGTTGGCGTACTCGAAGGATTGTCCAGTGGCAGTCACCAGATAAGCGATGGGTTCCCGCTGGTAGAGGGCTTGACACCAGGCCAGGAGTTCCCGGGGATCCAGGAAGTGAGCCATGGTGGAGAGGGCGCTGACATCGGCGGTCAGAGGTTGCACCTGGATCTCACCCGGTTCGCCCGCCACGCTGGCATCAATAAAGATCACCCGGTCGTTGGCGGCGATGTCCGCCACCAATTCGGCGGTCAGGATATGGCGGGAGATGACGCTGACTCCGGGGGGCAGAGGTCCCGCCGCCAGGGCCTCCGCGGCCAGGGGACCCAGGGCGTCGTCACCACGGATGGGGCTGCCGTAGCCGATGATGAGGGTGTTGGGGTAGGGCATTTCAAGCCCCGCAACGGCTGGCCATGGCGGGGTCAATGCCCTAGTCGCGGCTCAAGCGATGGACCACCTGCCCCGAGGTGTCGAGGAGTTCAATCAGCATGGGCATCTGACCGAAGGCGTGGGAGGCGCAGGAGAGGCAGGGGTCGAAGCAGCGGATGACGGCCTCGACCCGGTTCAGCATGCCTTCCCGCAGGTTGTTGCCATCGACATAGGCCTCGGCGACCTGACGGATGGCCTGGTTCATGGCCAGGTTGTTATGGCCGGTCGCGATTATGAGGTTGACCCAGGTGATGAGGCCGTTGTCGTCGATCTTGTAGTGATGCATCAGGGTGCCCCGCGGCGCCTCGGCGACGCCAATGCCCTCGTCGCGGTTGCTGCGGGCGCGGGCCCGGACCCGGGTGTCGAGAATTTCTGGGTCCTTCAGCAGGCGCTCCATCATCTCCAGCGCGTAAATGATCTCCACCAGCCGGGCATAGTGATAGTGGAAACTGCTGGCGATGGGGCCGGATTCCTGGAGCATGTGGAACTCGGCCAGGGCCACGTCGGCGTAGGGCGTTCCGCAGGCATTGGCATTGTTGAGCCTGGCCAGGGGCCCGACCCGATAGACGCCGGTGGGGTAACCCTGGGCTTTGTAATAGGGGAACTTCATGTAGCTGAAGTCCTCCACCGCCTCGCCAACCAGGCGCTCGTACTCCCAGGTGGGCACCTTGTCCTCGAGGAGGTGGCCGCGGGCGTCCTTAAGGCGCAGGAAGCCGTCGTAATGCTCCAGGTTGCCCTCCGGGCTGACCAGGCTCAGAAAGAGGGTGTCCCGGGTGCCGAAGTTTGCCGCCTCGTCCTTGAACTTGGGCACCAGAGTCTTGAAAAAAGTATAGGTGCGCTTGGCGATCTCCAGCCCCTCCGGGAGCAGCTTGAGCATGGCCTCGCGCTTCTCTGGCGTCAGAGCCTCGCTGACCCCGCCCGGGACCACCCAGGTCGGGTGGATTTTCTTGCCGCCCAGGGTTTCGATGATGGTCTGGCCGATCTGCCGCAGCCGGATGCCGTCCTTGGCGAGGGCCGGCGCCTGGCGCATGACGCCAAAGATGTTGCGGGTGGCCGGGTCCGAGTCCCAACCCAGCAGCAGATCCGGGGAGGAGAGGTGGAAGAAGGACAGGGCGTGGGACTGGGTGAGTTGGGCCAGGTTGATGATGCGCCGCAGCTTCTCGGCCGTCGGCGGGATGCTGACCGCCAGCAGGTGGTCGCAGGCTTTGTTGGCGGCCAGGATGTGACTCACCGGGCAGATGCCGCAGGTGCGGGCGGTCAGCGCCGGCATCTCGCGGTAAGGGCGGCCCTCGCAAAATTTCTCGAAGCCGCGGAATTGGGTGAGGTGGAAGCGGGCGTCCTGGACCTCGCCCCGGTCGCCGAGTTGCAGGCTGATGCGGGCGTGGCCCTCGATGCGGGTGACCGGTTCGATGGTGATGGTGCGGCTCATGGATGCGGTCCCCGGGGGTGGGTCGGTGGTTGGGCTGGGCGAGGCGAGGCGGGACAAGGTGCCAGGTCCCTCAGGCCCCAAAGCGAGTGACCTTGCTGGGGTCCGGGGTGCGCCCCTCGATCAGCTCGGTGAGGACGTAGAAGATGGCATCGGCGGGGGGCGGGCAGCCGGGGACGAAGACATCCACCGCCACGCAGGCGTGGATGGGCCGCACCTGACGGAACAGGGCCGGTACGCCGACCGTGGGAATCTGGGGCTGGGTGGTTGCCGTCTCCCGGTAGGCATGGTCCAGCACCGCCTCCAGTTTGAAGGGGTTGCGCATGGCGGGGACGTTGCCATTGACGGCGCAGTCACCCAGGCTGATCAGGAGCTTGCAGTGTTTGCGGAATTCCTGGGCATGGCGCAGGTCATCCTCGGAGCTGATGGCCCCCTCGAGAATGCCGACATCCACCTGCTCGGGTAGGATCTTGGTATCCACCAGCGGGCTATAGACGATGTCCAGGTGCTGGGCCAGGTCCACCAGGCGTTCGTCCATGTCCAGGAAGGACATGTGGCAACCGGAGCAGCCGTCCAGCCAGGCGGTGGCCACCCGGATCTTGGCGTAACTCATTGGGCGTGCCTCCGGCGGGCGAGAATGGGCAGAAAATGCTTGTCCTTGACCATCTCTCCGGCGGAAGTGCCCTGTTTGACCAGGGCGCCGGTGGGACAGACCTGGACGCACTTGCCACAGCCGGTGCAGGTCTCGCTCTCGCCCCAGGGCTGGGCCAGGTCGGTAATGACCTGGCAGTCGCTGCCGCGGCCCATGACGTCCCAGGTGTGGGCGCCCTCGATCTCGTCGCAGACCCGCACGCAGCGGGTGCAGAGGATGCAGCGATTGTGGTCCAGGCGGAACAGCTCGTGGGAGCTGTCCATCTGATAGCGGGCCTGGCGGTAGGGGATGCGGACGTGGTCCACGCCACACTTCTGGGCCAGGGTCTGTAACTCACAATGGTTGTTGGAGACGCAGACCGAACAGATGTGGCTGCGCTCGGCGAACAGCAATTCGACGATGGTGCGCCGGTAGCGCTGGAGTCGCTCCGTCTGGGTGGCGATCCGCATTCCCTCCGCGACCCGGGTGGAGCAGGCGGCGAACAGACGGTTCTGGCCCTCCACCTCCACCAGGCAGAGGCGGCAGGCGCCCCAGATGCTCAGGCCATCCAGGTAGCAGAGGCTGGGGATGGGGATCTGGTTCTCCCGGCAGACCTCGATGATGGTCTCGTCCGCCCGGGCCGAGAGGTCTTGCCCATCGATCGTCAGGGTGACGACCCGGATACTGGCTTGGGGATTGGCGGGGGGCATGGGGGCTCCGTTGGGGTGCGCGTTGAGAGGCCGGGACGGGGGGCGAGCGGGCTAGGGTCCGCTCAGCTTGGCCTCGTATTCCTCGCGGAAATATTTGAGGGTCGAGAGCACCGGGTTGGGCGCCGTCTGGCCGAGTCCGCACAGGCTGGTGGCCTGGACCACCTCGCAGAGTTCCTCCAGCAAGGCCAGGTCCTGGCGGGTACCCCGGCCCTTGGCGATGCTGTCCAACAGGGCGTGCATCTGTTGGGTACCGGCGCGGCAGGGGATGCACTTGCCGCAGGACTCGGTCATGCAGAATTCCATGAAGTAGCGCGCCACGTCCACCATGTCGGCGGTCTCGTCCATGACGATCATGCCCCCGGAGCCCATGATGGTGCCCAGGGTCTTGAGACTATCGTAGTCCACGGGGATGTCCAGATGGGTCTCCGGGATGCAGCCCCCGGAGGGACCCCCCGTCTGGACGGCCTTGAAGGCCTTGCCGCCGGGGATGCCGCCCCCGATGGCCTCGATGATGTCGCGCAGGCGGGTGCCCATGGGTACCTCGATGAGGCCCGTGTTCGCGATGGTCCCGGCCAGGGCGAACACCTTGGTGCCCTTGGATTTTTCCGTGCCGATGGCCGCGAACCAATCGCCGCCGTTGCGGATGATGGGCGCGATGTTGGCGAAGGTCTCCACGTTGTTGATGAGGGTCGGGCAGCCCCAGAGGCCGGATTCAGCGGGGTAGGGCGGCCGTGGGCGCGGCTGGCCGCGGTTGCCCTCGATGGAGGCCATGAGGGCGGTCTCCTCGCCGCAGACGAAGGCCCCGGCGCCGAGGCGGATCTCCACCTCGAAGCTGAAGGAGGTTTCGGCGATCCTGGCGCCCAGGAAGCCGGACCGCTTGGCCTTGCGGATGGCGGTGGTGAGTCGTTCCACCGCCAGTGGATACTCGGCGCGGACGTAGAGGTAGCCTTTGGAGGCGCCGATGGCATAGGCGGCGATCGCCATGCCCTCCAGCACCCGGTGGGGGTCGGACTCCAGGACCGCCCGGTCCATGAAGGCCCCGGGGTCACCCTCGTCGGCGTTGCAAATGACATATTTCTGATCGCCGGGAACCTTGGCGACCGTGGACCACTTGAGTCCGGCGGGATAGCCGCCGCCCCCCCGACCGCGCAGCCCGCTGGCGGTGACCTCCCGCAACACCTCGGCGGGTGTCATCTCGCCGAGGACCTGGACCAGGGCGGCGTAGCCGCCCACCGCCACGTAGCCCTTGCAACTGTCGGGGTCGATGACCCCGGAGTTCTCCAGCACGATGCGCTGCTGGCGGGCGAAGAAGGGCTGGTCCGTGGGACAGCGCAGGCGCTCCAGGGGCGCGCCGCCCACGCTGGCCATGATGTCCGGGGCATCCTCGGGCTTGACGTCCCGATAGAGGGTCGAACCCATCAGATCCGCCCCCTGGGGGGCGATGGCCACCAGGGGGCCGGCGGAGCAGAGGCCCATGCAGCCGACGCCTTTGACCTTGCAAGCGGTGTCGCTCTCGCCTCGGGCCTGGGTCAAGGCCGCCAGGACCGCCGGGGCGCCGGAAGATTGGCAGCTCGCGGCCATGCAGACGCGCGCCTCATAGGCGTTGCCAGCCTCCTTGGCCCGGTAACCCTCGGCCAGTTCGGCCAATTCGTCCAGATTCATGTCAGTCGAGCCTCTCGAGCCGGGTCATCAATTGCTGGGCGGTCTGCTTGCCTTGCATGGCCCCATCCAGGACCACGGCGGGTGCCAGCCCGCAGGCGCCCACGCACCGGGCCATCAGTACCGAGAGGCGGTTATCCGCCGTGGTTTCCCCGGGCCCGACGGCGAAGCGCTCCTGGATTGCGTCCACCAGTCCCCCCGCACCCTTGATGTAGCAGGCGGTGCCGGTGCAGACCACGCAGGCATGGCGCCCCTTCGGCTTGAGCATGAAGAGGTGATAGAAGGTGGCGACGCCGAAGACCTTGGACAGGGACAGGTCGAGGGAGCCGGCCACGAAGCGCATGGCGGTCTCGTCCAGGAACCCAAAGGCGTCCTGGACGCTGTGCAGGGTCTCAATCAGGGCGTGCCCGGCGTAGCCGTTGCGGCGCATGGTGGCATTGACCAGCTTCCAGCGTTTGTCGTCACTGGGCAGCGGGGGCCGGGATTGCAGCAGAGTCATGTCCCCTCCTCGTTAGCGACCATCATCACGGGTTGGTAGTGGTCTAGGAATTCGTATTTCACATTAGGGATGTTACCGGGGGATGGCGAAAATCGACTCACCGCGGGGCAATGAACCTCCCCGAGTATTCCGTAGGCTGGTGGTTGTGATTCACGCCGCCTTAGCGGAGGCGACATGGAGTCATCAACCGCCGCGGTCTGGTCGGGCGGCCTGTTATCAATGAGTCTCAGCAAGCGCAGAGGGTTAAACCCATCCACCCTCAAAACATGACCCGCCATGGCTACTGCGGGTATCCGAGGATTGCCGTTACCCTCGGGTCGTCCGCTGGCCACAGCGGTGCGCCCCTACGGCAGATCCCCGCGCTGTGGTTGCAAACGTCCTGCCCGCAGCCGCCGCCCGCGATTTCGACCGCGGATGGATTCGCCGGGGCTCCTTGTGGGGTGGTGGCGCCGATTTACTTAATCCCCTGCCACTCTGCGGCGGGGCTGGTCCTGCAAAGCTGGGGAGCGGTTGGTCGGGGTTGCCATCCGCGGGCGGTCAGACTCGCGGGCATCCTTGGTTCCTGCGGTGCCGGCGACGCCCGGAGGTGCGCTGGGCGCGCCCCGCCTCAGACTCCAGCTTGTTACCGGGCGTTATCCCCCCAGCATGATAGAAAGTTGTCGGTTTTTAGGGCGCAGGTCTGAAATCCGCCCGCGCTGACCTGCTTGATGGTTCCGGCCGGTGGAGTAGATTGGCCGTAATAGTTCCCTCCCCAGCAGGCCAGGGTATTGTCGGTCTTGAGGGCGCAAGTGTGAGACATGCCCGCGCTGACCTGCTGATAGGTCCCGGCCGGCGGGATGGCTTGGAAGAAGACGTTGTCACCCCAGCAGGTCAGGGTGTTGTTGGTCTTGATGGCGCAACTATGATCCCCGCCCGCGCTGAGCTGCTGATAGGTCCCGGCTGGCGGGGTAGCACGACCGTCACCGTTGTGACCCCAGCAGGCCAGAGTGTTGTTGGTCCTGAGGGCGCAATTGTGATACCCGCCCGCGCTGACCTGCTTATAGGTCCCGGCCAGCGGGGAGGCTTGGCCGAACCAGTTATCGCCCCAGCAAGCCAGAGTGTTGTCGGTCTTGATGGCGCAGCTATGATTCCAGCCCGGGCTGATCTGCTTGTAGGTCCCGGCCGGCGGAGTGGCTTGGCCGAACTGGTTGTTGCCCCAGCAGGCCAGGGTGTTGTCGGTCTTGAGGGCGCAGCTGTGACTCGTGCTCGTGCTGACCTGCTTAAAGGTCCCGGCCGGCGGGTCGGCTTGGCCGGACTGGTTATTGCCCCAGCAGGCCAGGGTGTTGTCGGTCTTGATGGCGCAGCTGTATTCATAGCCCGCGCTGACCTGCTTAAAGGTCCCGGCCGGCGGGTCGGCTTGGCCGGACTGGTTGTTGCCCCAGCAGGCCAGGGTGTTATCGGTCTTGGGGGCGCAACTGTGACCCGCGCCCGTGCTGACCTGCTTAAAGGTCCCGGCCGGCGGGGTGGCTTGGCCGTCGTCGTTACTGCCCCAGCAGGCCAGGGTGTTGTTGGTCTTAAGGGCGCAGCTATGAGACCCGCCCGCGCTAATCTGCATGAAAATTCCGGCCGGCGGGGTGGCTTGGCCGTACCCGTTATCGCCCCAGCAGGCCAGGGTGTTGTTGGGTTTGAGGGCGCAGTTGTGAGATCCGCCCGCGCTAACCCGCTGAAAGGTCCCAGCCGGTGGGGTGGCTTGGCCGGAGCCATTGTAGCCCCAGCAGGCCAGGGTGTTGTCGGTCTTGCGTGAGCAGGTATGAAGTCCGCCGGCGCTGACCTGCATAAAGGTCCCGGCCGGCGGGGTGGCCTGGCCGGACCCGTTATTCCCCCAGCAGGCCAGGGTGTTGTCAGTCTTGAGGGCGCAGCTGTGAGAGCTGCCCGCGCTGACCTGCTGAAAGGTCCCAGCCGGTGGGGTGGCTTGGCCGGAACTATTGTATCCCCAGCAGGCCAGGGTGTTGTCGGTCTTGATGGCGCAGGTATGACTCAAATTATAGGAGCCCCCCGCGCTGACCTGCTTAAAGGTCCCGGCCGGCGGGATGGCTTGGCCGTAATAGTTATCTCCCCAGCAGGCCAGGGTGTTGTCGGTCTTGATGGCGCAGGTGTGATACGCGCCCGCGCTGACCTGCCGGTAAACCGGGGCCGTCAGCGTCTTGTTGAGGAAGCCGGCCGGATCGAGATAGCCAGAGTCGTCGGGGGCGGTGGTCGGCGCGGCGGCCTTGGCGACATAGAGCCAGCAGGTGTTGGCCTTGGCGTTGAGGGGATCGGTGGCGCAGGTCGTGGTCTGTTTCCCGACGCCTAGGGGGTTGCCGGTCACCGCGGCGGATTTTAGTTCCAGGTGCAGATGCGCCTTCGACCAATAGTTGGGCTTGCCAAAGCCGGAGCGGCCGATTACGCCCAGGGTCTGGCCCTTGGTTACCGCTTGGCCCACGCTGATGGCGGTATTGATCGAGGCGAGATGGGCATAGCTGCTATAGACATAGGCGCAGTTCGGGCCGGGCAGGAGGTGCCGCAGGATGAGGTTGTTGCCCAGACCGTGGTCACCCGTGCTGAGGGTTTCCTTGCGCACCACGGTGCCGGCAGCGAGGGCGATGGCGTTACCGCTGCCGGGGAAGTCAATGCCGGTGTGGCGCCGCGGGTTGCCGCTACAGGTATTACTGCCGTATCGGCATGCGGTGTCCGCCGCCAGCACGGGGCTGGTGGCGGCGCCGAAGGCGGTCGCCGCCGGGCAGGTGAGGGGGACGGCGGTCAGCGCGACCCCAGCTCTGGTCTCCAGGTCCAGCCGGCCGGTCCAGGCCGCAGGGGGGTCGGTCCAGGTCAGGGCGAAGCCGGCGGCGGTCTCCTGCACCGTCGCCGTACCCTCGGCCACGGCGGCGGCGAGGGCGCCAGTGAGGTCCTGACCCTCGGCGGTCCAGGCTGTGATGTCCGGGAAGGCGAGCCCCTCGACGGTGATGCGGACCAGCTCATCCTCTTGGCTGAGCGTAGCTCCCACCGCGCGGCTGACCGGCCCATCTGCGATCACCGCCAGGGCAGGCTCGTCCAGCGCACCGGTGTCTGTCTGCGCGCCGACCGCGCCCATCCAGCCGCTAGTAACCAGCCACAGTACCAGGAACAACCACCATCCGGGATGACGATGCATCTGCCTCTCCAAATAAAAATTCGCCCCCGAGCGCGCTCGTCACGACGAGCAGGCCCGCCGCAGTCGCTCCCAAGAGACGACCGCTAAGCCCGGAGTGTAATACCACACGAGAAAAATGCCAGGAACCCATTCCGGCATCTCTTGGTGCGGGCCATAAAAAAGGTCGGTTGGGATAGGCCGGGCTGGCTTGGCCCCTCACAGGGCCCTGATCTTGTCTTCCTGTTCCCGCATCTTGGCGAGGGCGGCCTCCTGCTCGGCGATCTTGGCGCGTTCCTTCTGAACCACGGCGGGCGGGGCCTTGTCCACGAAACTGGGATTGGCGAGCTTGGCCTGTGCGCGGTCGAGATCGCTCTGGATCCGGGCGATTTCCTTGGCGAGGCGCTGGAGTTCGGCCTCCTTATCGATTAGGCCGGCCATGGGGATGAGGACCTTCATCTCCCCGACCAGGGAGATGGCGGACTCGGGGGCGGGCTCGCCAGCGTCCAGGACCCGGATCGACGCGGTGCGGGCGAGGAAGTCCAGATAGGGGCGGCTGGCCCCCAGCCAGGCGATATCCTGGGGGCTGGCGTTGTCGATCAGGAGCGGCAGGGGCTTGCCGGGGGGGATATTCATCTCGCCCTTGATGCGGCGCACGCCGAGGATGAATTGCATGACCCAGTTCATTTCCGCCACGGCGGCGGGGTCCGCCAGGCTGGGATCGGCAACGGGGTAGGGGGCCCGCATCAGGGTCTCCCCCTCGATACCGGCGAGGGGTTTGACCTTTTGCCAGATCTCCTCGGTGATGAAGGGCATGATGGGGTGGGCCAGGCGCAGCAGGGTCTCCAGGGTCTGGACCAGGGTGCTGCGGGTGCCACGCTTGGCGGCGTCCGAACTGGCCTCGCTGGTGAGGGTGGGCTTGGACAGCTCCAAGTACCAGTCGCAGAAATGGTTCCAGGTGAATTCGTGCAGGGCCTGGGCGGCCTGGTCGAAGCGGTAGCCGCGGATGGCCTCGTCAACGCTGGCGATGGTGGTCTGGAGGCGGTCTCGAATCCAGCGGTCGGCGGCGGAAAATTCAATGGGGCCAATCAGGCCGCAGTCCTGGCCCTCGGTATTCATGAGGACGAAGCGCGAGGCATTCCACAGCTTATTGCAGAAGTTGCGGTAGCCCTCGGTGCGGCTGAGGTCGAACTTGATGTCGCGTCCGGTGCTGGCCAGGGCGGCGAAGGTGAAGCGCAGGGCATCGGTGCCGAAGCTGGGGATGCCGTTGGGGAAGTCGGCGCGGGTGGCCTTGGCGATCTTGTCCGCCAGGTGGGGCTGCATCATGCCGCCGGTGCGCTTGGCGACCAGGGGCTCCAGCTCGATGCCGTCGATCAGATCGATGGGATCGAGAACATTACCCTTGGACTTGGACATCTTGTCGCCATGGGCGTCGCGCACCAGGCCGTGAATGTAAACCTCGTGGAAGGGCACGTCGCCCATGAACTTGAGGCCCATCATGATCATGCGGGCCACCCAGAAGAAGATGATGTCAAAGCCCGTGACCAGCACCGAGGTGGGGTAGAAGGCCTGCAGGCGCTCGGTCTCATCCGGCCAGCCCAGGGTGGAGAAGGGCCAGAGGGCGGAGCTGAACCAGGTGTCCAGCACGTCCGGGTCCTGCGTCAGGGGGAAGTCGGCAGCCAGGCCGTGGCGGGCGCGGACCTCGGCCTCGGAGCGGCCCACATAGATGTTGCCCTCGCCGTCGTACCAGGCCGGGATGCGGTGGCCCCACCAGATCTGGCGGCTGATGCACCAGTCCTGGATGTTGTGCATCCACTCGAAATAGGTGTTCTTCCAGTTGGCGGGGACGAAGCGGATGCGGCCGTCCTCGACGGCGGCGATGGCCGGCTCCGCCAGGGGCTGGATGCGCACGTACCACTGGTCGGTGAGGTAAGGCTCGATGACGGCGTTGGAACGGTCGCCACGAGGCACCATCAGCTTGTGGTCGCGCAGGCCGGCGAGCAGCCCCAGGCCCTCCAGGTCGGCGACGATGCGCCGGCGCGCCTCGTAGCGATCCAGGCCGACATAGGCCGCCGGGATGAGTTCGCCCTCCTCGGGGGCGTTGGCGCGGATGGCGGCGTCCGGGGTCAGGATGTTGACGAGGCCGCCGTGGGGCTGGTCGGCGATGGCGTTCTCGTCGCGATGACGCAGCCAGACGGCGTGGTCGTTGAAGTCGTGGGCGGGCGTGATCTTGACGCAACCGGTGCCGAAGGCGGGGTCGGCGTGTTCGTCGGCAATGATGGGGATGCGCCGGCCAGTGAGGGGCAGTTCGACCAACTCGCCGATGAGGTGCTGGTAGCGCGGGTCCTCCGGGTTCACCGCCACGGCACAGTCGCCGAGCATGGTCTCCGGGCGAGTGGTGGAGACCACCATATAGCCGGTACCGTTGGTCAGGGGGTAGCGCATGTCCCACATGTGCCCCGCCTCTTCCTCGGACAGCACCTCCAGGTCGGAGACGGCGGTGTGCAGCACCGGGTCCCAGTTGACCAGGCGCTTGCCGCGATAGATGAGGCCTTCCTCGAAGAGGCGCACGAAGACCTCGCGCACCGCCGCCGACAGGCCCTCGTCCATGGTGAAGCGCTCATGCTCCCAGTCGAGGGAGGCGCCCATGCGGCGCAGTTGGCGGGTGATGGTGCCGCCGGATTGCTCCTTCCATTGCCAAACACGCTGGATGAAGGCGTCGCGGCCCAGGTCGTGGCGGGTCTTGCCCTCGGTTTCCAACAGCCGTTCGACCACCATCTGGGTGGCGATGCCGGCATGATCGGTGCCCGCCTGCCAGAGGGTGGGCTCGCCGCGCATGCGGTGATAGCGGATCAGGGCATCCATGATGGTGTCCTGGAAGGCGTGGCCCATGTGCAGGCTGCCGGTGACGTTCGGCGGGGGGATCATGATGCAGTAAGGGTTGTCGCCCGCGGCGGCGGGGGCAAAGTAGCCCCGTTCCTCCCAGATCCGATACCAACCTTGTTCCAGGGCCTGGGGGTCGTAGTTCTTGTCGAGCATGATTGAAGGAAAGCGAGGTGGGCCGGCGGAAGGATGGCCAAAGTATAACCCATCGGCTGGGGGCATTGGGGGGGCCGGATCGCCACCTGGCGGTTGCCGTGGATCGTCACCTTCCGGTAGCTTTCCGGTGCAATACTGGCTTTATTTTCCGCCGCGACACGCCGGGTGAACCGGTTTGGATGTACCATGCCCGGCACTCAGGCGGCGGCTATGGCAGTCCCGTCGGGTCCCTGGCTGACACTCCTCGGCGTTGGGACAGCGCCGGTTTGCCCGCGCGGACACCCCTGCTTTTAGCCCCTGCTCAGTTCTTAATCTTCAACCCATTAGAGGTAAACGACGCGATGGATACCCAGGCCAAGAAACAGGTTTTCGCTTTCGAGGAAGGCAATGGCAAGGATAAAAAGCTCTTGGGCGGCAAGGGCGCCAATCTGTGCGAAATGACTCAACTGGGGCTGAATGTCCCGCCCGGCTTCGTCATCTCCACGGCGGCCTGCCTTGAGTACCTAGCTTCGCCGTCCCGGACCCTGCCGGATGGCATCATGGATGAGGTTCATGTCCAAATGCAGGCCATGGAGGCTAAGACGGGCAAGGGCTTCGGCAATCCGGACAATCCCCTCCTGGTGTCGGTGCGCTCGGGTTCGGCCATGTCCATGCCGGGCATGATGGACACCATCCTCAATCTCGGCCTCAACGCGGCAACCCTGAAGGGCCAGATCCAGCAGACGGGTGACGAGCGCTTCGGCTATGACGCCTATCGCCGCTTTATCCAACTCTTCGGCAAGGTGGCCCTGGGGGTCCCGGACGAGTTGTTCGATAAGGAGTTCGAGATCGTCAAGCACCGAGCCAAGGTCAAGGAGGACCTCGATCTTTCCGCCAGCGATCTCCAGGAGATCAGCGAGCGCTTCGTTAAGGTAGTTGAGGCTTACACCGGCAAGCCCTTCCCGGCCGACCCCTTCGATCAACTCGAGATCGCCATCAAGGCCGTCTTCAATAGCTGGATGGGTCGCAGAGCCGTCGATTACCGCCGCCAGTTCAATATTACGCCCGATCTGGCTAATGGTACCGCCGTCAACATCGTAGCCATGGTCTTTGGCAACCGGGGCGATGACTCCGCCACCGGCGTGGCCTTTACCCGCAATCCCGGCACTGGCGAGAACAAGCTTTATGGCGAGTATCTGGTCAATGCCCAGGGCGAGGACGTGGTGGCCGGTATCCGCACCCCCAAGCCCATCGACCACATGGCCGCCGAGATGCCCCGCATCGCCAGGGAACTTGAGGAGCTGCGCGCCAAGCTGGAGACCCATTACAAGGAGGTCCAGGACTTCGAGTTCACCATCGAGCGCGGTCAGTTGTTCTGCCTTCAGACCCGCAACGGCAAGATGAACGCCCAGGGCATGGTCCGTTCCTCGGTGGAGATGGTCGGCGAAGGGCTCATCACCCAAGAACAGGCCCTGCTGCGCATCCAGCCCGAGTTGCTGGAACAGATGCTCTTCCCCCGTCTGGACCCCGGCCATCGCGCCGTGCCGGTGGCCCAGGGCCTGCCGGCCTCGCCGGGTGCCGCCTGTGGCATCGCCATTTTCGACGCCGACCGCGCCGAGCAGATGGGCCGTGACCTAGGGCAGAAGGTGATCCTGATTCGCGAGGAGACCAAGCCCGAGGATATCCATGGATTCTTCGCCTCCCAGGGGATTCTGACCTCCCGGGGCGGCAAGACCTCCCATGCCGCCGTGGTGGCGCGCGGCATGGGCAAGCCCTGCGTCGCAGGGGCCGAGGGAATCAGCGTCGATGTCGCCCGTCGCGAGGCCTATGTGGGCGACACCAGCTTCCGCGAGGGTGATCTCATCACCATCGACGGCACCACCGGCAAGGTCTATCTGGGGGAGATCCCGACGGTGGAGCCGGACTTCACCAACGAGCTCAACGTCCTCCTCGACTGGGCGGACAAGGTGGCCCGGCTCAAGGTCATGGCCAACGCGGACACCCCGGACGATGCCCGTCGCTCCCTCAAGTACGGTGCTGTCGGCATTGGCCTGGCCCGCACCGAGCGCATGTTCAACGACGTGGAGCGCCTGCCCATCGTCATCGAAATGATTGTGTCGGAGACCCCGGAACAGCGCCAGGCCGCCCTGGACAAGCTGCTACCGCTGCAGCGCAAGGACTTCCGCGAGTTGTTCGAGGTGATGTCCCCCTATCCGGTGACCATCCGGCTGCTGGACCCGCCCATCCACGAGTTCCTGCCCAACGAGAACCAACTGGAGCGTGACCTGTCCGAGCTGCGCCAACTTGCCGCCACCACCCGGGGCCTGGCGGTCCTGGCCGGTACCATGGGGCTGCTGCATGCCAGCGACCATGCCCGCCAGGAGGTCAACGCTATGCGCCAAATGGTCGATCCGGTGATGGTGGAGGACGCGATCGCCAAGAAGGAGACCATGCTGCGCAAGGTGCGCGCCCTCTACGAGACCAACCCCATGCTGGGGCATCGTGGCGTCCGCCTGGGCATCACCTTCCCCGAGATCTATCAGATGCAGATCCGCGCCATCCTGGAGGCGGCGGCGGAGTGCTCGCGCATGGGCATCGAGGTCCATCCCCAGATCAAGGTGCCCCAGGTCTGCACGGCCCAGGAACTGCGCAAGGTCAAGTCCTGGGTGGATGCTATCCACCTCGAGGTGGCGAAGCAGTATGGCCACCCCGTCAGCTTCAAGTTCGGCACCATGATCGAGGTGGTGCGGGCCTGCATGCGCGCTGAGTCCCTGGCCGAGGAGGCGGAGTTCTTCTCTTTTGGTACCAATGACTTGACCCAGGCGACCTTCTCCTTCTCCCGGGAGGACGCGGAGAACAAGTTCCTGCCCCTCTACAACAACTCCGGCATCCTCCAGGACAATCCCTTCGAGGTGCTGGACGTCAAGGGCGTGGGCAAGTTGATGAAGCTGGCGGTGGATTGGGGCCGCGGGGTCCGGCCGGGCATGCATGTGGGCATCTGTGGCGAACATGGCGGCCATCCCGCTTCCATCGCCTTCTGCCAGGAGGCGGGTCTCGACTACGTGAGCTGCTCGGGCCCCCGGGTCCCGGTCGCGCGCCTGGCCGCCGCTCACGCGGCCTTGAACGCCAAGGCCTGATCGGGCTTAAAGCCACCGGCCAGATCCTGCTGGCCGGAGGTTCCGCCCAAAAAAACACGGGCCGAAGTCATCTTCGGCCCGTGTGTCGTTAGCGGGGGCCGGGTCTGCCCGCGCCGATGCCCGAGATCAGCGCCGCCCTTCCAGCGCCGCGATCCTCTCCTCCAAGGGCGGGTGGCTCATGAAGAGCCGCTTGAAGCCACCGCCAATACCGCCGCTGATGCCGAAGGCCGCGAACTCGCCCGCGGGCAAATCCTGCGGCTCATGGACGCGTTGCAGGGCGCGCAGGGCCGACGCCATCTTATTGCGGCTGGTCAGGTCAGCCCCGCCCTTATCGGCCCGAAACTCGCGCTGGCGCGAGAACCACATCACGACCATGGTCGCCAGGATCGACAGTAATAACTGGGAGACCATGGAGACGACGAAGTAGGCCGGTCCATGTCCCTGCTCCGTCTTGAAAATGACCCGGTCCACGAAGTGGCCGATGATGGTGGCCAGGAAAACCACGAAGGTATTCACCACCCCCTGGACCAGGGTCAGGGTCACCATGTCGCCATTGGCCACATGGCTGATTTCGTGGCCCACTACCGCCTCCACTTCATCACGGTTCATTTGCTGCAGCAGACCCGTGCTCACCGCCACCAGGGCGTCGTTGCGGTTCCAGCCCGTGGCGAAGGCATTGGGGTCCGGGGAGTCGAAGATGCCGACCTCCGGCATCTTGATGCCGGCAGCCTGGGACTGGCGCTCCACGGTGGTCATCAGCCACTGCTCGAAGGGCGTGGTGGGGCTGTCGATGATCTGGACGCCCATGGAGCGCTTGGCCATGCCCTTGGACATCAGGAGGGAGATGATCGACCCGGAGAAGCCGATCAGGGCCGCCCAGACCAGCACCGCCGACAGATTCAGATCGACGCCGTTAGCCTGCAAGAGGCCCTCGAAACCCAGCAGCTTGAAGACCAGGCTTATGACCAGGAGAACGGCGATGTTAGTCGCGAGGAATAGAAGGATGCGTTTCATGTCATTGTTCACTCTTGTGGCAAAGGGTGTGGGCGGTTGCCGGGCCCGGTCCAGCTGGACGGTGGGCCGCCCTGGCGGGTGATTCTGCCGTAAGACCCGGTGCCCGCGCTATCCTCTCGGACCACAAACTCGGGTCCAGGTTCGGGGAAAAAAAGGCTGGACAGCTCCAGGAGTGCTCTATAAAATTGCCGCTCTCGATTGATTCGGGGCCATAGCTCAGCTGGGAGAGCGCAACACTGGCAGTGTTGAGGTCGGCGGTTCGATCCCGCCTGGCTCCACCAAATACTGGATTATTAGCCGAACATTAGCCCACGCTCCCTTCGGCTGGTCATCCCACCCTTCAAAGTCCCCATCGTCTAGAGGCCTAGGACACCGCCCTTTCACGGCGACAACCGGGGTTCGAATCCCCGTGGGGACGCCAATTAAAATCGTGAATTACGGGCCGCAAGGCCCTTTTTTATGACCGAAATCTTGATCACGATTTATCCCGCTTGGTCACGAGGTGACTGCTCGTGATTTCCTCCCGGTACCTCTGTCGGCGCATCCAATGCCATTGAATCCCTCGCCAATCTCAAGGTGCGACCTCGATACGCCTCGCCTTCAATTCGGCCAGGCTATCTGACGGAATAGACAGCGTAGCCTCGGCTCGACATGCAGTTCGCCCACACCCGGGTAGCGTCTTCGTGCCGGTCAGTCGCCGAGCTGATGGCCTGGGTGCCCACGCCCACTAAGGCCCCGATGCCGGCGCCGCTGCCCGCATGACCAGAAAAGCTGCCAATGGCCGCGCCAGCAATTCCGCCGATCACGCCCGCCGTGGCCCCATCCTGGATGGCTTGGTTAGTGGCGGTCTCGCTGTAGTCGTAGCTCTCGCCAATCCAACGACAGTCCTGGGAATCCCCTAGGTAATTGATCCCGGATCTATCCATGATCACCCTGCCAGGCTGAACCTGGTTCATGCTGGTGGCGCACCCGAAGAGGGCGAGGGTCAAGATCGACAAGGGGATAACAGAGATGGATCCTATGCTGCGATTCAGGATGGCATTCCTCAAAATAGGAGTGGTTCAACACCCAAGCTCACATCCAGGCGCCAGCGGTTGACGGGACAAAGCTTGCCCACTAGCCTATTTCTACTTTGTCAGATTGATGTTGCTACCCATTCACGATGAAATTATGTATAATAAGCCTTTGTTTAATAAGAGTAAATCACGATGAAGTCGTGAAAATACTGCCGCCCCTTGCCTGCAAATTGCCCTCCAGGGCCTGCCAGCGGCGCTCAGCGCCCAGGTGGAGCCTTTCTCCCGGTTTTTCCGCTCGTGCACCCGCGACGCCACCGCGATCTTTGGCGGCTATCTGCGCGGGTTGTTCCAGTCGGAGCGGGCGAACCTGTTGCGCATGAGTGAAGTCAACGCGGTTGATCATCAGGCGATGCAGCATTTGCTCACCGAAGGCGCGGTCGACTGGGACGGATTTGGCGACCAATTGGCCCAAGAGGCCAACGTGCTGCTGGGCAGCGCGCAGTCGGTGTTGCTGATCGACGAAAGCGGCTTTGCCAAGCAGGGTGAGCGTTCGGCCGGGGTCGCCCGGCAGTGGAATGGTCGGCTGGGGAAGGTGGACAACTGCCAGGTGGGCGTGTTCGCGGCCTTGTGCCGGGGGGGAGATGGCCAGCCTGGTGGACGCCCGCCTGTATCTGCCCCAGGCCTGGGCGGACGACGCGTTGCGTTGCGCGCAGGCCGCCATCCTGGCGGACGCCCGGGACTACCGCAGCAAGACCGCGCTGGCACTGGAGATGGTCGCCACGGCGCAGCGCCGGGGGCTGCACTTTGGGTATGTCGGCGTGGACGGGGGCTACGGTAAGGAACCCGCTTTTCTGTACGGGCTCGATGCCTTGGGCTGCCGATTCGTGGCCGATGTCCATTGTCATCAATCGGTTTATCTCCAGGACCCCGCCCCGCAGGTACCCGCGTGGTCGGGACGGGGGCCACGCCCCCGGCTCGCTCAGGCGCAGTCGACCGCGGTGCGGGTCGACCACTGGGCCGCCGCCCAACCGGCCGCCGCCTGGCAACGCCGGTGCCTGCGCGGGGGTGAGAAAGGGCCGTTGGTTGCCGAGTACCTGCAAACCCGTGTCTGGGTCTGGGACCAGACCCAAACCCAGGCCCGCTGCTGGCAGTTGTTCGTACGGCGGGAAGTCGGCGCCGGTGAGATTTCCCACTATTGCCTGTCCAACGCCCCCGAGCACACACCTTGGATCGAACTGGCGCGCGTCCAGGCCCAACGATTCTTCATCGAACACAGCTTTCGCGAGGCCAAGAGTGAATGCGGCCTGGCCGACTATCAGGTGCGCCGCTGGGATGCCTGGCATCATCATATGGCCTTGGTGATGTTGGCGGCACTGTTTCTGGCCAAACAGAAAATCCAGGGCCGGACGCAGTGGCCGATGCTCTCGTTCGATGATTTGGTCACCGCCCTGGCCCATCTCCTACCGCGTCGGCAGCTCACCGCCGAAGACTTGGCGGACATCATCACCCAGCGCCACCGGCGGCGGGAGCAGGCCAAGGAGTCTCACGCCCGACGAACGGCGGCGTTGGAATGAATCTGACAAAGTAGAACTATTGAACCATGTTTAGCTGTCAGCCAGGGCTGGCAACGAGCATATCCATCATCGCCTATAGCCCTTTGGAAGTGATCGCATGCATGGTGAACCGCTACGCGGCATGAACCGCAGACTCCCTGAAGAATGCTATAAGAGCATGGTTTGATAAGAAAGTTGTTGAAGTTAGCTGCCTTGGAGAAAACCGATGAAGCATTTTTCCATCCTTCTACCCCTGATGTTGCTATTGCCACTCATGGGTTGCAGGGAACCCGGTACCGGCACCTCGGTAGGAACTGTCGGCGGAGCCGCGGCGGGTGCCGCTATTGGTTCCACCACCGGGGATGCGGGCAAGGGTGCCCTGATTGGCGCGGGTGTCGGGGCACTGGGGGGCTATATGTACGACTCTTCCCAAGACAGGAAGAGAGGCTATTACGATAACAGGTGCCGCAAGGGTTACTACCTCGACAACCGTGGCTATTGCCAACCGTACCGATAAGGGGTAGGGCATAAGATTAGATCTCTTGCCTCCGTAACCGGGAGCCTTGGCCGCCAGGGTGGCCAGCCCAATCGATCCCCATAGCCTGTTCGAATATTCACCAAATCTGGCAGTCTGGCCGCGTATCAGCCACACTTCATCAAAGTAGTAGTCCGCTTTGTGGAGGTCAGACCCATGTTCAGGCTCCCGTGGCAAGAGAGTTGGACCCTTGGCATCGAATTGGTGGATGCCGAGCATCGGAGTCTGGTGGATAGCATCAACCAACTGGCCGCGCGCTTCACCCTGGATCCTGCCCAGGCTGCAGAGCCGGTGGGGGTGGCGGGTGGGGATACCCCTGGTGACCCCGCGGCCAGTCATGTCGCGCTGATTTCCGCGCTCGAAGCCCTCGCCAAACAGGCCCGCGAGCATTTCAAGCACGAAGAGGCCCTGATGCGCGCCATTGATTACCCGGAGCTGGGCTCCCACCGCAGTGAACACGCCCTCTTGCTGGCCGAGTACATCGAAATGGTTCGCGATCTGGATCGCCAGAGCCTTATCCATCTCGAAAGTGAAACCGTGCAATCCCTGCACCACTGGCTGGTGGGCCACATGGTCGGTGCGGACAAGGATTACGCCGACTACTATTTCTCCATCCTTGGGCAGAAGCAGGCGCCTCTCGGGGGGCGTCAGCCATCAGCCCCCTCGCGGGGCTGATCGTTCCGCTGGCTCCTGAGCATTTTCCGAAATAACCCCACGCACCCCTCCCGGCGCGTCACAAGACCCCAAAAATAGCTTCCGCTGGGATACCCTTGACCTGTCCAGTGCGGTGGGCCTCCAGTCGCTGCTCCGCCTCCCTTAGCCAAACAGGGTCTAAGGCCAGGTCAGGCCGATCGAGACGGTGCACCAGTTCGCCTGTCATTGCGAAGCCTTCAGCGGGTGGCAGCTTCCGGCCTGGGTTAGTGGGTTCGCGTGTACTCATGGCACCTGCCTCAAGACCCCAAGATCACTCCGGCATATTCGGTGGGTCCAGATCCTCGACCGGTTCGGCGCGGGTTGGGTCCATCTTGGCGAGCTTTTCCTCCAGCAGGGCGGCGTGCTCGTTCTCTTCCTCGACCATCTCGGCGGCGAGCTGGCGCACCTCGGCATCGGGGGAGCCCGCGGCGACCTGGGCGTAGAAGTCGCGGCCGCGAATCTCGTTGTGCAGGGCCAGGTGCAGGGCCTGGATGGGGGTCATGAGGTAGTTGAGGTCGTCATCCTGTTCAGCGGCGTTGGCCTCGGGGCTGCCGCCGGCGGCCCACTTGAAGTCCCAGGGTGGGATCTGGGGCAGGACGATGCCCTGGGCGCGCGTCTCGACCTCCTGGGCGTGGAGGTCGCTCATCCGCGACAGGTAATCAAAGAGCTCGGCGATCTCCGGGTTGTTGTGGACGGCCAGGTTGCCGGCCAGTTCGCGGTAGCGCTCGGCGGACTCGTATTCCAGTTCCAGAGCGTGGGCCAGGAATTCGGGGATGGTGGCGATGCTGGCGGGCTGATGGTTGCTCATAGCTGAAACTCCGCTTCGATTTCCGGCAGGGTGGCGCTGGACAGGTGGGGCGGCTGCCAGGAGGGCAGCTCCTGGGCGTAGAGGAGGCCGAGGGACATGCCGTCATCCATCTGGATGCGGCGGGCGGCCTCGACGGGGTCGTCGGTGGCCTCGGCGGCGTTGGGATGCACCTGGTGCTTCCAGTCCTTTTGTTCCGGCTGGTAGGTCTGGCAAGGGCTGAGGACGTGGAGGAAGGCAAAGCCCGGGTGCTGGATGGCCTGGACGATCAAGCGGGTGAGATCGCTGGGGTCGCCGGTGAAACCGCGGGCGATGAAGGAGGCGCCGGCGGCCAGGGCCAGGGCGGTGGGCTGGAAGCGCCGCACGCCCGTGCCGCGCGGGGTGAGCTTGCTGCGGGTCCAGTCGGGCTGGGTGGTGGGCGAAGCCTGGCCTTTGGTCATGCCATAGACCTCGTTGTCCATGACGATATAGGTCAGGTCCATGTTGCGCCGGCAGGCATGCAGGAAGTGGTTGCCGCCGATGGAGAAGCCATCGCCGTCGCCGCCCGAGACCACCACGGTGAGATCCGGCCGCGCCGCCTTGAGTCCGGCGGCAATGGCCAGGGAGCGGCCGTGGATACCGTGGAAGCCGTAGCTATCGATGTAGGCCGGCAGGCGCGAGGAGCAGCCGATGCCCGAGACCATCGCCAACCGCTCCTTGGGCAGTTGCAGGAAGGCGGCGGCCTTGCTCATGGCGGCGAGGACGCCAAAGTCCCCGCAGCCGGGGCACCAGATGGGGTTGATGTCGGATTTGTAATCCTTGGCCTTGAGGGCCGGGGTGCTGGTCGCGGCTTCCATCTCAATGCTCCTGGTTGGGGCTGGCGGCGGGGCGGGCGAGGGCGGCGGCGACGATGTCACCGGGCCGCAGGGGCAGGGGACCGGGCCGGGCGAGGGATCGCGCCCCGGCGGACAGGGCCTGTTCCGCGTGCAGGTAGTGGAAAAGCTGGGCGCCCTGGTTCTGCTCGACGACCAGAATCTCCTCGGCCCCCGCCAGGGCCTGGGCGAGGTCGGCGTGGCGTAGGGGGGCGATGAGGCGGAGGGCGATGGCGCGGGCCGGTCGGCCCGCGGCGGTCAGTCGTTCCGCGGCCTCGACGACGGCCCCGGTGGCGGAGCCCCAGGTGATAAGGGCGATGGGGCCCGCGCCGCTGATCTCGGCCCAATAGTGACCGTAGTCGAAGTCGGTGAGCTTGCGCTGGCGCTTCTGGGACTGGGCCAGGTGGTCCTTGGCCATGCTCGAGGGCGTGCCGCGCGGGTTGTGCTCCAGCCCATCCGCCGTGTACATGCCGCCCGCCTGCCCTGGCATGGCCATGGGCGAGACGCCGGACTCGGTGAGGGTGTAACGACGGTAGGGCTCATCGCCCACCTCCGCCACCAGGCGGGGGAGGGCCTCCGGAAAGCTGGCCGGGGGGGCGCAGATGGTGCGGGACTGGCCCAGGGCCTGATCGGTGAGGACGATGGCGACGGTTTGCAGATGTTCCGCCAGGCGCACCGCCCACTGGGTGGTGAAGACGCAGTCACGGATGTCGGTGGCCGCCAGCACCAGGTGCGGGGCGTCGCCGTGGAAACCGTAAAGGGCGATATTGAGGTCCGACTGTTCGGACTTGGTGGGGATGCCGGTGGATGGGCCGCCGCGCATGACATTGGCGACGACGATGGGCGTCTCGCTGGCGACCGCCAGGCCCAGGCCCTCCATCATGAGGCTGAGGCCGGGACCGGAGGTGGCGGTGAGGGAGGGGACGCCGCCGAAGGAACCGCCAATGATCATGTTGACCGAGGCCAGTTCGTCCTCGGCCTGGAGCAGGCCGCCGCCGACCTTCTCCAGGCGGGGGGCGAGCCACTCCAGCATCTCGGTCGCGGGGGTGATGGGGTAGGCGGCAACGAAGCGGATGCCACCGCGCAGGGCGCCCAGGCCGCTGGCCTCGTTGCCGCTCATGTTCCAGCGCTCGGTGCCTGGGATCTCGACGAGGGGCTTGCCGGGTGCGGCGGCGTAACCGGCCTGGAGGCAGGCGACGGCGGAGTCGGCGACGCTGGCGCTCTTCTTACCCAGGGTCGCCCGGGCCTCAATCTCCAGGGCCGCCAGGGGCAGACCGGCCATGGCTCCCGCGGCGCCCAGGGCGGCCATGTTGAGCCGGCCGCCCGCCACGGCATCGGCCATGGCCTTGAGCGGCAATGCCACCACCTGGGCCCCACTTGCCAGAATGGCCGGGGGGACGGCGCCGCCCGCGGGGTCGGTCAGGATCAGGCTGGAGCCGTCGAGGGGGATCTCGTCGAGGAAGCGGCTGATGTTGAGCCAGTCCAGGGCCACCAGGATGTCGAAACGGTCGTCCATGGCGTTCACCGGGGTCGGTCCGAAACGCACCATGGCCGCGGACTCCCCGCCCCGGATCTGCGGGCCGGCGGAGCGCGTCATGAGGCCGTAAAAGCCAGCGCGGGCCACGGCGGCGAGCAGAATCGAACCCGTCGTGACGGCGCCGCTGCCGCCCGAGCCGGTGATGGCGATGGACAGCCGGGGCGGCTGGCCGGTATTGGATTCCTGGAGCATGTTTGGTGATGGGGTGGCAAAGTGAGAAAGGGTGCGGAATGATAGCCCACCCGGGGGCGGGGCGTAATCGACCGCATGTCGGAAGAGGCCAATAATCACCAACCCTGTGCCCCAGGAACACCCTCCGGGCAGGCGCGTCGGGCCGGCTGGTGCTGGCAGTCATATCGCGCCCCAGCCGGGCGGCCGGGCCTTGCCCAGGGGCAAGGGCGTCTTGCTTCCCGTCGCCCTTTTTGTTTCCATCCTCGCTCATGAGCATCGCCATTCCCAACCGCATCCGCCAACTACCCGCGCAACTAGTCAATCAGATCGCCGCCGGCGAGGTGGTGGAGCGGCCGGCGTCCGTGGCCAAGGAATTGATTGAAAATAGCCTGGACGCCGGCGCGGATCGCATCGAGATCGACCTGGAACAGGGGGGGGTCAAGCTGCTGCGGGTGCGGGACAATGGCTCCGGTATCCCCCGCGAGGACCTGGCCCTGGCGCTGAGCCGCCACGCCACCAGCAAGATTGCCAGCCTGGCGGACCTGGAGGCGGTGGCCTCCCTGGGCTTTCGGGGCGAGGCCTTGCCCAGCATTGCCTCGGTGTCGCGTCTGGAGGTGCGATCCCGGGCCCGGGATGCCGAGGAGGCCTGGTCCATCCGCGGGGACGGTGGCGATCGCCTCGATGAACCGGCCCCGGCCGCCCATCCCATCGGCACCACGGTCGAGGTGCGCGATCTCTTTTACAACACTCCGGCCCGGCGTAAGTTTCTGCGGGCCGAGAAGACGGAGTTGGGCCACATCGAGCAGGTGGTACGGCGTATCGCCCTGGCCCGGCAGGGGGCGCGCTTCCGCCTCAATCACAATGGCCGCACCCTGCTCGATCTACCGGCGGCGGAGGGCGAGGAGGGGATGCGGCGGCGGCTGGCGCAACTGGCGGGGGAGGGCTTCCTGGAACATGCCCTGGCGGTGGCGGAGGAGGCGGTCGATCTTCGCCTCCAGGGCTGGGTGGCGGCGCCCGCCTTCTCGCGGAGCCAGGCGGACCTGCAATTCTTTTACGTCAATGGCCGCCTGGTGCGGGATAAGCTGGTGACCCACGCCGTGCGCCAGTCCTTTCAGGACGTACTGCATCAGAGCCGCCATCCGGCCTATGTCCTCTACCTGGACCTACCCCCCCTGCTGGTGGACGTCAATGTCCACCCGGCCAAGCAGGAGGTGCGCTTCCGGGAGGGCCGTCAGGTCCACGACTTCATTTTCCGCGCCTTGCATCGGCGGTTGGCCGAGGGGGAGATGGGTCGCGGCGTGGCTGCCTTGGGGGTGCTGGATGCCGGACCGGGTTTCGGTTTCGGGACGGGACCGGCGGAGCCTGAAGCACCACCTCGCCAGTTGCCCATGTCCCCGCGGATCGCGGAGCGGCGCGGAGACTGGCTGGCGCATCTGGATCTCCAGCGTCCCGACCCCGCGGCCCTGTCCGGTGTCACGGGCGCCGGCCCGGTTGGCGCCCTCACCGCCGGTCTCTTGGATGTGCGCTCGGGCGCCAGACCTGGCGCGGAGGAACTGGGGGAAATTCCGCCCCTGGGTTACGCCCTGGCGCAACTCCAGGGTATCTATATTTTGTCTCAGGCCGCGGATGGTCTGGTGATCGTGGATATGCACGCCGCCCACGAGCGCATCGGCTACGAGCGTCTCAAGCAGTCCTGGGAGGCGGGCCTGGCGGAGGGTGGGCCGGGCGGCGACTTGACCCCGGGTCTGCGCCGCCAACCCCTGCTGGTGCCGGTGGTGGTGCGCGTCAGCGAGCGCGAGGCCGACCTGGCGGAGGCCAGCGCCGGGGTCTTGACCCGCTTCGGCCTGGTCGTCGATCGGGTGGGTGAAGCCAGCCTAGCGGTGCGGGAGATCCCGGTCCTGCTGCAGGGCGCCGATGCCGAGGGCCTGCTCCGTGACCTGTTGGCGGATCTGGTGGTGCATGGTCGCAGTGACATGCTCCAGACCCGGGTCAACGAGATCCTGGCGACCCTGGCCTGCCATCGCGCGGTGCGCGCCCATCGCCGCCTGACCCTGGAGGAGATGAATGCCCTGCTGCGGGACATGGAGCGCACCGAGCGGGCGGATCAGTGCAATCACGGCCGCCCGACCTGGATCCGCCTGTCCCTGGCGGAGCTCGACCGCCTGTTCGCGCGCGGGCGCTGATCCCGGTTCTCCTCCCGCCAGGCCATGTCCGATCGCCCCCTCGCCATCCTCCTCATGGGTCCCACCGCCTCCGGCAAGACGGCCCTGGCACTGGAACTGGCGGCCCGCTTTCCCTGCGACATCATCAGCGTCGATTCGGCCCAGGTCTATCGTGGGCTGGACATCGGCACCGCCAAGCCCGGGCCGGAGGTGCTGGCGGCCACGCCCCATCGGCTCATTGATATCTGCGAACCGACCGAGGCCTACTCCGCGGCCCGTTTCCGGGCCGATGCCCTGGGGGAGATGGCGGAGAGCGTGGCCCGGGGGCGGATACCCCTTCTGGTCGGCGGCACCCTGCTTTATTTCCGCGCCCTGCAACAGGGGCTCTCGTCCCTGCCCGAGGCGGACCCCGCGCTGCGCGCCCGGCTGGAGGGGGAGGCGGAGACCCTGGGCTGGGAGGACCTGCATCGACGGTTGCTGGCGGTGGACCCGGAGGCTGGCACCCGCATCCATCCCCACGACTCCCAGCGCATCCAGCGGGCCTTGGAGGTGTTCGAGCTTACCGGCAGGCCCCTGAGCCAGTTGCAGCGGGAGTCCGGGCCCGAGAGTCCCTTGCCTTATCGCCTGCTCAAGTTAGTCCGTGCCCCCCGGGAGCGGGCGGTCC
Organism: Chromatiaceae bacterium; assembly: GCA_044228695.1. Taxonomy (GTDB): domain Bacteria; phylum Pseudomonadota; class Gammaproteobacteria; order Chromatiales; family Chromatiaceae; genus M0108. The sequence continues at coordinate 27,614 of JBGAUK010000012.1, forward strand.
TCCGCGAGCGTATCGCCGTGCGTTTTCAGGCCATGCTGGAGGCGGGTTTCGAGGAAGAGGTACGAAATCTCTGGGCTCGGGGCGATTTGACCCCCGACCTGCCCGCCATGCGCAGCGTCGGATATCGGCAGATATTAAATTACTTATTGGGTGGCTCAAGTTTTGGCGTTATGATCGAGCGCGGGGTTATCGCCACGCGGCAACTGGCCAAGCGGCAACTGACCTGGCTGCGCGCCGAGCCCGATTGCCACTGGATTTTCGATGACGAAGACCCATATGACCAGGCCCAACACCTCCTGCACCATGCCGGTCTTTGAACTTCGCCGGAATATCGTGGTCCTATTTACACTTTTCCGCGGGAGCGTCTTTTGGCCCCCGCCGCGACAGATACTCACATGCATCAACTAAAAGAATCGGGAGATCCCTCCATGTCTAAAGGGCAAAACCTTCAAGACCCCTTTCTCAACGCCCTGAGGAAGGAGCGCGTCCCCGTCTCCGTCTTCCTCGTGAACGGCATCAAGCTCCAGGGCCAGATTGAGTCCTTTGACCAGTTTGTGGTACTCCTCAAGAACAACGTGAGCCAGATGATTTACAAGCACGCCATCTCCACGGTCGTGCCAGCGCGTAACGTGCGGATCGCCTCCCCCTTGGTCGATGATATGCCCGAACCCGGTAACACCTGATCCCGCACGGGGCGCGGCGGGCGGGCCCAAGGGCTCGCCGCACCGCACCCCCCCAGGGCCCCAACCCCCCTTTTTTTCTTTTCCCAGAAGCTGAAACCATGTTCGAGCGCCCGCGCGCCGGAGAGAAGGCCGTTCTTGTTCATCTGGATCTGGGACGTGTCTCGGATCCCGAGGAGGTCGAGGAATTTCGCCTGCTGGCCCGGTCCGCTGGCGCCGAGATCGTGGGCCAAATCGGCGGTAGCCGCGCTACCCCCGACCGGCGGCTCTTCGTCGGTTCCGGCAAGGCGGACGAATTGAAAATGCTGGTGGAGGCCGAGCAGGCGGAACTGGTTATCTTTAACCATGCCCTGTCGCCGGGCCAGGAGCGCAACCTGGAGCGGCATCTCCAGTGCCGGGTGCTGGATCGCTCGGGTCTCATTCTGGATATCTTCGCCCAGCGCGCCCGTTCCTTCGAGGGCAAGCTCCAGGTGGAACTGGCGCAACTCACCCACCTTTCAACCCGGCTGGTGCGGGGCTGGACCCACCTGGAGCGCCAGAAGGGCGGCATCGGCCTGCGGGGGCCGGGCGAGACCCAGCTCGAATCCGACCGCCGCCTGCTCGGCAAGCGCATCGCCACCCTCAACAAGCGGCTGGAGCGCATCGTCGGTCAGCGGGCCCAGGGTCGGCGGGCCAGGGACAAGGCGGAACTGCCCACGGTGTCCCTGGTCGGCTATACCAATGCCGGCAAATCGACCCTCTTTAACTGTCTCACCCAAGCCGGGGTCTTCCAGGCCGACCAGTTGTTCGCCACCCTGGACCCGACCCTGCGTCGGCTGGAGACGCCGGATGGTCCGGCGGTGATTCTGGCGGACACCGTCGGCTTTATCAATCATCTGCCCCACGAGTTGGTGGCCGCCTTCCGCTCGACCCTGGAGGAGACCCGCGGTGCCGATCTGCTGCTGCATGTCATCGACGCCGCCGGGGCGCGGCGCGAGGGCTGCATCGCCGATGTGGCGGAGGTCCTGGATGAGATCGGCGCCGGCGAGGTGCTCCAGATCCAGGTTTTCAACAAGATCGATTTGCTCCCGGACGCCGAGCCCCGCCTGGAGCGCGATGCCCAGGGCCTGGTGCGGCGGGTCTGGCTGAGCGCCCAGACGGGCGCCGGCATCGATCTGCTGCTTAGGGCCATCGCCGAACATTTTGGCACCGAGCGGCTGCGACGCTCGGTGCGTCTGGGTCCGGGGGACGGGGCGCTGCGGGCCTGGTTTTTCACCCATGCCCAGGTGTTGGCGGAGGCGCACCGGGAGGAGGGTGGGTGGGATCTGGAGGTCCGGGTGCCGCGTCTCGACCTGGAGCGGCTGCTGAGTCGCGATCCGGCGCTGGCAGAGTCTCTGTCCGAGCCCCTGGCGGCACCTAAGCAAGAGCAAGAGCAAGAGGAGGGGGAACTGGCGGTGCCGGCCCAGGCCTGAGGCGGGTGGGTTTGCCGAACCTCTTTGTCCTTCCTTACAATGACACATCCGAATGGCGAATCGTCGCCCCTAGGTGGCGTCCCGGTCCGATGGCCGGGATTCGTCTAACGACCCAAGGGTCAACAGCATGGCGTGGGGTAACTATGGCCTGGAATGAGCCCGGTGGCGGCAACAGGGATCCCTGGGGTGGCAAGAGCGGCGGCGATCAGCAGGGTCCGCCGGACCTTGATGAGGTGGTCCGTAAGCTCCAGGAACGTTTGGGGAGCCTGTTCGGCGGCAACAAGAAACCGCCCAGGGGCGAACCCAACGATCAGGGCGGCGGCTCGGGTGGGGGCTTTCCTGGCCTGCCTGCCGGCGGTTTCAACCGTAAGGCCGCCGGCGTGGTGGCGGGCATCCTCTTCGTCATCTGGCTGGGATCCGGTATCTACATTATCCAGCCGGCGGAGCGGGGGGTGATTCTGGGCTTCGGTGCCTATGCCTACATGACCGAGCCAGGCCCCCACTGGCATATCCCCTATCCCTTTGAAAATGTGGTCAAGGTGAATGTGGACGAGATTTCGTCCTTCACCCACAAGGCTACCATGCTGACCCAGGACGAAAACATCGTCGAATTGGAGTTGACGGTGCAGTCGCGCATCCAGGACGCCGCGGACTATCTCTTCCAGGATCAGGCCCCGGAAAAAACCTTGCGGGATGCTACCGAGACCGAGGTGCGCAAGACCATCGGCGCCAGCAAACTCGATTACATCCTGACGGAAGGCCGCGGCGCGGTCGCCACCACCATTAAGGATCGGGTACAAAACCTGATGAATGAGTACAAGACCGGGCTGGAGGTCACCTCGGTCAACATGCAGCCCGCCAAGCCGCCTGAACAGGTCAAGGAGGCCTTCGACGATGCCATCAAGGCCCGCGAGGACAAGGAGCGCCTGGAGAACAAGGCCGAGGCCTATGCCAACGAGATCGTGCCTCAGGCACGTGGCGAGGCGGCGCGCATGGAAGCGGACGGCAAGGCCTATCGCGATCGTGTCATCGCCAGCGCCGAGGGGGAATCCGCCCGCTTCCTGTCCGTGCTGGGCGAGTATGCCAAGGCCCCCGAGGTCACCCGCGAGCGGCTTTATCTGGAGACCATGGAAAAGGTGCTGAGCGAGACCAACAAGGTATTGCTGGACGTCAAGGAGGGCGGCAATAGCCTGGTTTATCTGCCCCTGGACCAGCTCGTCAATAAGCAGCAGGTGGGTCCAGAGGTAAAAGCCGCCGGCCAGGCCGCGACCCCGCCGGCCGCTAGCGAGCAGGGCCAGTCCCCCAAGAAGGATAACCGAGATTCTGCTCGCGAGCGGAGGGAACGCTGATGAATCCCCAGATTAAGATCCTGGCCCCGGTCGGGCTCGCCGTGCTGGCCCTGGTTATCTATGCCTCGGCCTTCATCGTCAACCAGTGGGAAGTGGCCATCAAGCTGCGACTCGGTGAAATTGTCGATAGCGAATACAAGCCCGGCCTGCACTTCATGGTGCCCCTCATCAACAACGTCAAGACCTTCGACGCCCGCATCCAGACGCATGATTCCCGACCCCAGCGTTTCCTGACGGTGGAAAAGAAGGATGTCATCGTCGATTACTACGCCAAGTGGCGTATCACCAACCCGGGGCAGTTCTACCGCTCCACGGGTGGCGATAGCACCCGCACCGCCCGCCTGCTGGCTGAGCGGATCAACACCGGGCTCCGTGACGAGTTCGGTCGCCGCACTATCCAGGAGGTGGTCTCGGAGGATCGCTATCAACTCATGGATGAGCTGACCAAGGAGGCGGACCGCCAGGCCAGCGAACTCGGCATCGAGGTGGTGGACGTGCGGGTCAAGAAAATCGATTTGCCCCCCGAGGTCAGCGAATCCGTCTATGAGCGGATGCGCGCCGAGCGGGAACGGGTAGCCCGCGACCTACGCGCCAAGGGTGGCGAGGCCGCCGAGCGCATTCGCGCCGATGCCGACCGCCAACGCACCGTCATCATCGCCGATGCCTACAAGGTGGCGGAAGAGGCCCGCGGCGAGGGTGATGCCAAGGCGGCCGAGACCTACGCCAAGGCCTACAATCAGGATCGGGATTTCTACAGCTTCTACCGCAGTCTTAATGCCTACCGCGCCGCCTTCGGCCAAGGCGGGGATATGCTGGTGTTGCAGCCCGATTCGGATTTCTTCCGGTTTTTCAATAAGACGGGTCTTATGGGCACCACACCGGTGAATGCGGGCCGCGAGGTGAACGCGCCGGCCTTGCCCGCTAAATCAGCGCCGGTCAAGGCTCCGTCTCCGGCCGTGGCTCCTCCTCGGCCCCCGGCGCCGGTCATCAAGGCCCCGGTCTTGGCCCCCGCCACGGATAAGCCTGTCACGACCCCGAATCCGAATCCGGATAAGGCTCCGGTGACTGCGCCTCCCGCGGATAAGGCCCCGATCGCGGCTCCGGCTCCTGCCCCAGCTCAGATCAAGACCCCCGGCCCGGTCGAGGCTCCGGCGCCAGCCCCGGGTTCAGGCCCAGGCCCAGCAGCGGCTCCCGTCAATGCTCCCCCCCCGCCGCCCCCGGAAAGTCCGCCGGCCGGCCTGACGCCCGCCCCCGGGGATCCCGCCCGGGATAAGGTTCCCCATCAGCCGATAGGCTAAGGGGGCAGTGGTGTAATAACTCCGCCGCCAAACCCCGGGGCTATCGCCGCGCCTAGCCGACGTAACGACATACGCTGGCAGCCGTGCGCGTATCCATGTTGCGACCCCGGTTAATGTGGTCCTCGATCTCGGCGGCGGAGCCGACGATGCGCCCGAAGAGGAACAGGGTGAAGGCGGCCGATTCCAGCATGGCGTCGCTGACTTGACCCGCCATGAAGGGTTCCCACAGCTTTCTCAGCAGGATGACGGCAATCACCGCATCCACGTTAACGCAGTAGACATTACTGCTCACCCCCACCCGGCACAGGGCTTCCACGAGCTCATGGTAGAACTCGAGAAAGATGTTATAGGCCCCCCGCTTCTTGATGAGGTCACGTACATAGACCTCCCGCGGGTCGAAGTTGATGTCCTTGCCGGCGAACACCGGATGGTTGACACAGGGGATCTTGGCGTAGGAAAGATTGCCTTCAGCCTTCGCCTCGGTCTTGTAGGCCATATAGTCTCGCGCGAATTTTGCTGCCATACCGGCCAAGTCCAACCCGTGGTCGACACGACCGGGGTTTTTCAGACCCACGTTGCGGAACTGGTCGATGAGGAAGGCCATGGCCTCGAAGCCGTTACCACCATGCGCATAGCCGGTGTGGGTGAGGAAACCCATGTAAGCCTTGTTGATTTGTACCCGACCCGGTACCTCGGGGCCATCGGCGCTCACCGCCCCCTTGGGTCCCTGAGCGGAAATGGTACCAGGGCCGTTGGTGGCGACCAGGCCGATGAGGATCGAGAAGGTAAAGAGGGCACCCTCATCCGGGCGATTGCCGATCAGGCCCAGGTGGGCGATCTCGGCGAAGCTCCATTGATCCATGAGTTCCCGGTTGTCCACGCCACAGAAGCGGGTTGCTTGCTGCCTCTCGCCGGACACCGCTGAACCGACCAGGCAGCTAAAGATTTGCAGGTGCCAGGGTAGGTTGAGCAGGGTCGTGACCGCCAGACGTTTGCTCATTAGGGGAATCCATGCCAGGTGGCAGGCAATCGCCGCCAGCACTACCTGCCCGCGGACGGATTTACCGGTGCGCTCGGCCAGGGCCTCGAGAAAGCCGACGAAAACCGACTTGGCCAAACGGGCGCTCACGGCATCCAGCATGCCGCTGCCCCGCTCGGAGGGCTCCTCCGAGAGCAGGATGCTCGAGATATCGCTGTCTGCGAGGGCCTGTTCCAGTTGCGGTCCGAAGTCGAAGGAACCGTCTTCGGGGTCAAACTGGCGCGCCTGGCGAAACAGATCCAGCAGGGTCTGCGCCGCTTGGCGGGAGTGGGCAACGTTCTGGGGGCCCAGGATGGAGACGGCCGCCGCCAGTACAGTGTTGGGGCTGTTACCCGCGGCCCGGGACGCATCGGCCGCCGCCAGCATGGGGGTACCGTGCTGGTTGATGAAGGCGTTGAGGGCCACATTGGCCAGTGTGCAACCGGTCGCATCCGGGTACTCCCGCAGCAGCGCCAGCATCAGGTTGCTCTCGAAGGATTTGGTCGCCATCTCCAGCACGCTCACACCATGCAGGCGGCTGACTTGGGTCTCGGGGTCCATCTGGGAGGCGCCCGATGCGTCCTTCATGGTTTGGCGAGGGAACACCGCGCCGACCTGTTCGGCCAGGCGGGCGATCTGCCGATTGTAGGGTGCAATGGCCTCCACCACCGGTAGGTCGAGCTTCTCGGGCAGATCGAACTTGTCGTCGCTTGCGAACCAGCACTTGAGGGACAGGTCGCCCTTGGGCGCAAAGTCGGGTTCGATCCCACGCAGGCGCATGACGGCCGTCATGGCCTCCGGGATGTAGCCAATATTAGTGACCACGGCCCCCTTTTCGGTGTAGACGGGGTGCTCGGGTGTATAGACGTGGGTGACGCCCAGCTTCTCCATGAACCAACGTTCCTTTTCGGCCGCATTGTCGCCGCTGCCGGCGATGGCGCCAGCGTGACCGCAGGCGCGGGTCAGCTTGTCCTTCCAGCGGCCGACGATGCAGGCGATGACCGGTTTGCTGAATTCCAGGTTCTGTTCGTAGTAACCGCCGGGCTCGATGTACATCACGGCGGCCTTACTGCGGGGGTCGTGGTGGAAGGCGTTGACGAACTCCCGGGCGGCGAAGTGGATGTAGACATCCTTTCCCGATGACAGGGAGACGGTGGTGCCCCAGCCGGCGCTCAGTAAATAGGTAGCGATGGTGGTGGTGAAGTTGCCGGAGTTGGAATAGAGGGCGACGGTACCGGGGACCAAGGACTCCTCGGGGGCATCGCCGCCAAGGGCGCCGCCGATGCGCACCTGGTGATGGGCGTCCGCGATCCCCAGGCAGTTGGCGCCGAACACATCGACGCCCTGCTGCTGGCAGTATTGGCGGATGACCCGCGAGTCCGCCAGGGGTACCTTTTCGGTGAGGATCACAATCTTATTGATATCCGGATTCACCCGGACCGCCTCGATCACGGCATCCTTGACCCCGGCCGGGGGCATGTAGACCACGGCGACATTGAAGTGGTGCCCGGCCTGCAGGGCCTCGGCCACGTTGTTGTAGACGGGGATATCGCCGATCTGGGTCTTCAGCGTAGCCCCGCTGCGCCCGGGCATGGTGCCGCAGACGATGTTGCCTCCCGAGTAGACGTGGCTGACCGGCGTCACCTTCTGGCTCTCACTGCCCAGGATGTTGATGACACAGACCCGATCTTCGGCGACGGCGATCTGCTCCAGTGAATCGATACCGACGTAAAATTGCTTGAACGCCGCGACCCCGTGGGGGTGCACTTGGTATCGAGCGGCATCGTCTGTTTTATTCATGTCGTTGTTCTCCTCGTCTCTAACGAATACCCATGGAGCGGGCGATGGCCGCCTTGCCGCCCCCGTGATCCATCCAGTCGTCGATGGACTTGGCGTAGTCGACCACGGAACTCATGGAAGAGTCATAGCCGAACATACGGAAGGGGACCTTGAGGGAGTCCAGGGTATCCTTGAGCGTGCTCATACCACGAACCAGGTTGGGGCCTCCGCGGCCTACCACCACGAACAGGGGTTTGGGCCCGTGGGTATTGAAATAGTCGTGCAACGCATCGGCCATGCCGCGGAAGGTCTCGAAGATGTCGGTGTTATTCGCCTTGCCGCCGATGATGAACAAGACGTTGCTCTGGGAGAGCCAGTAGCGGTAGACGATGCGGCTGATGTCGAACATCTTTTGATACGGCGGGTTGCCGCCAAAGTCCGAGGAGATGGTGGCAGTGTCTCCCAACATCTCGGTGACCAGGGCATTGGCCCCACCGCCGAAGGTCATGGCGGTGATGGTGCCCAGATCGTTGATTTTAAATACGTCGGATTGACCCTGGTAGGTGCGTAACTGGTTGACCTCGCTCTCGAAGTCCGACAGCTCGGTGCTGAACAGCCCAGCCGGGAGGCTTAAGCGCTTCCAGGCCGGATCGTCGCCGTCTAGCGCGCATTTGAAATCGCAGGCCATGGGAACGAGCCGCCCCTTGTCGTCCGGCATCATGCGCACTGGGTTCAGCTCCAGGGTCGACATGCCGTAGTCGTTGAACAGGTCCCAGAGCTTGGGGATGTTCTGTACCAAGGGGCTGATGATCTCGTTGGGGGCCTTCAACCCATTGAGAATATTGGAAACCACGAAGCCCTTGAGGCCGGTGAGGGGATCAAACGGGACACTCGCGATCAGGTTGGCGGGTAATTCCTCGATGTCCATGCCACCGTGATAAGTGAGGGTCAGGGTCGGTGCCCGAAAACGGGTGTTGTCGGCAATCGAGATATAGATCTCGTGCTTGGCGGGGACCGCGCCCTCGAAGGTGACGCCTTCCGCCTTGGCGGTGGTGTGGCCGTGTTGGTGGCGGACGAAATACAGCCGCTCACGCTCGGCCAAGGCGGTGGCGAGATCCTTGGCCTGGCCGATCAGTCCCGCCTTGCCCTTCTTGCCCACGCCACCCTTGAATATCGGCTTGATCAGTATCCGGCCCCAGCGTTTGAGCAACCCGCGGATCTCCTCGTCCGTGGCCTGGGGACCCAATATCTCGGCCGTTGGAAAATCCACGAGTTTCAGGAGTTTCGCTCCCCACATCATGCCGGTGATTTGCATCGTCTGCTCCTAATCGGATAAAGCCAACGCCTTCGCCGGATTTATCCGGTCCCCCGCGTATGGGGCTTGACAGATATTAATTACCATGCCAACCGCAAAATTGTCGAAACTATAATAAACCATAATTAGGGATTCGCGCGGAATAATTAAGTATTGCGCTGAAATTTAATTGTTTAACTTATTATTAAAAACCGATGTGCTTATCGGCTTCAAGATTATGATGCCAAGTCCTTATAATTGAATAATTTTCCGTTGGCGGCGGATTTTTTCACTGGCATGTTCCGCAAGATTTTCAAAAATGCCTAACAAATTATATTTAGGTACGAATGCCCCCTTGCCGATCGGGGAGCGAGGGCATGGCGCAACCTCCTCGGCACGGTTACACTCTCGGTTCATTCCGCGTCCACATCGGCATATAACGAAGAAGGGGGATGTCTATGGAAACCATCACCACGGATATTGCGATCATCGGGGCCGGCGGCGCCGGGCTACGCGCCGCCATCGCCGCGGCCGAGAGCGATCCGGGACTGAAGATTGCTTTGATTTCAAAAGTCTATCCGATGCGCAGCCACACCGTGGCCGCCGAGGGCGGTGCCGCTGGGGTCATTGGTAAAGGCGACAGCCTAGAGCATCATTTTCATGACACGGTGGCGGGCGGAGACTGGCTGTCCGATCAGGACGCCGTTGACCTGTTCGTCAAGCAGGCCCCTTTGGAGCTGACCCAGCTCGAGCACTGGGGCTGCCCCTGGAGCCGCACCCCGGACGGTCATGTCAATGTCCGCCCCTTCGGCGGGATGCAGATCGAACGGACCTGGTTCGCCGCGGACAAGAGCGGATTCCATATCCTGCACACCCTGTTCCAGACCTCGCTCCAGTTTCCCTCCATCCAGCGCTTCGACGAATACTACTGCACAGACCTGCTGGTGGAGGATGGCCGTTGCGTGGGCGTCACCGCCATCGAGATGCGGACCGGCTTGATGCGCCTGTTCCGGGCCAAGGCGGTGATTATTGCCACCGGCGGGGCCGGCTGGATGTTCCCCTTCACGACCAACGGGGCCATCAAGACCGCCGATGGCATGGCGATGGCCTACCGGGCGGGTATCCCTCTCAAGGACATGGAGTTCGTCCAGTATCACCCGACAGGTTTGCCCGGCACCGGCATACTGCTTACCGAGGCGTGCCGCGGCGAGGGCGGTATCCTGGTGAATAAAGACGGCTACCGCTATCTGCAGGACTACGATCTGGGCCCCCCCGATCCCTGGCCCCGCCTGAAGGCCATGGAACTAGGGCCGCGGGATCGCCTGAGTCAGGCCTTCTGGCATGAGCAGCGGAAGGGGCGGACCGTCAGCACCCGCTGGGGCGAGGTGGTGCATCTGGACCTGCGCCACTTGGGCGAGAAGAAGATCAACGAACGCCTGCCGATGATCCGCGATCTGGCCACCAGTTATGTGGGGGCGGACCCGGTGCATGAACTGGTGCCGGTGCGTCCGGTGGTCCACTACATGATGGGCGGCATTCATACGGATATCGACGCCGCCACGCCCCTGCCAGGGCTTTACGCGGCGGGGGAGTGCGCCTGCGTCAGTATCAACGGGGCCAATCGACTGGGATCGAACTCGCTTACCGAGCTGCTGGTATTCGGCGGGCGGGCGGGCCGCCACGCCGCGCAACTCGCGCGCATGGAGGGGGGCCGGGTGAGCGATGCGGCGGTGCTCAAGCGCGGGGAGGAGGCTCGCCAGCGCATAGCCGATTTATTCCTGCGGGAAGATGCCGGGGAGCGTATCGCCGGGTTGCGTAAGGAGATGAACAACACCATGGAGGACGGTGCCGGCATCTACCGCACCGAGGTATCGCTCAAGGCCAGTTGCGATAAGCTCGCGGAACTTCGCGATCGCTATGCCCGCGTGCACCTGGAGGACAAGAGCAACGTCTTCAACACCCATATGATTTATACGCTGGAGGTGGGGTCCATGCTCGAGGCGGCCCATGCCATCGCCCATTCGGCCTTGCAGCGCAAGGAGTCACGGGGCTCGCACCAGCGTCTCGACTACACCGCGCGCGACGATGCGCACTTCCTCAAGCATTCGCTCGCCTACTATAACGGCGGAGCCGATCCGAGCATCGACTACCTGGACGTGGTCATCACCCGCTCGCCGCCCGGCGAGCGGATCTACGGAGGTGGCGTATGAGCTATAAGACGATCGAACTGGCGATCCTTCGCTATCGCCCGGAAATCGACCAGGCGCCCTGGTTCCAGGACTACCGGATTCCCTGCGAGGAGGATTGGGTAGTGCTGGATGCCATCAATTACATCAAGGACCACCTGGACAGTACCCTCAGTTACCGCTGGTCCTGCCACATGGCGGTGTGCGGTAGTTGCGGCATGATGATCGACGGGGAGCCACGGCTGTCCTGCAAGACTTTTCTGCGCGATCTGCCCGAGGGCAAGATCCGCATCGAGCCACTCGCGAATTTCCCCATCGAGCGGGATCTGGTGGTAGTGCTCGACGACTTCATGGAGAAACTTCAACGGGTCAAGCCTTACATCATTCGTAAGGAAGCGCGTGCCCTTGATCAGGGGGAGCACCTGCAGACGCCGGCTCAGCTAGCGCGTTTCATGCAATATACCCACTGTATCAACTGCTGTTGCTGTTATGCAGCCTGTCCTCAATACGCGCTTATCCCCGAGTTCCTCGGGCCTGCCGCCCTTGCCCTAGCGCACAGATACAATCTGGACTCCCGTGATCAGGGCCGGGAGGATCGCGAAGAGGTGGTGGCCAGCAATATCGGGATCTGGGACTGCGCCTTTGCCGACGCCTGCTCCGTGGTGTGTCCTAAACACGTGGACCCGGCCGGGGCCATCCAGCAGATGAAGATTGGGAGTACCGTCAGTTGGTATCTGGACCACCTGGGGTTGGGGAGGAAAAAGACATGACCAATAAATCCCTGCCAAAGCCATTCGTCCGGGAGGTCGCCCGGACTAGCTGGTATCTGACTCGCCGGCGCGATCGGGTGCATATGGCCCAAGAACTCAGCTCCCTCTTCATCGGCGGCTACGCATTACTGCTGCTGTGGGGACTCAAGGCGCTCGCCGCTGGCCCCGAGGCTTATCAGGCCTTTTTAACGAGCCTGAGCAGTCCCCTGTCGCTGGGCCTGCATTGGCTGGTGCTCGCCGTCACCCTGTTCCATACCGTTTCCTGGTTCGGCGTGACGCCAAAGGCGATGCCGGTGCAGATTGGCGAGGCGTTCTTGCCCGGGGGCATCATCGTCGGTGGCCATTACGTCGTTTGGATCGTGATCTCCCTATCTATTTTATTCGTTGCGGGGGTATTTAACGGTGGCTAGATCCAACAAACCCTTGGTCTGGAGTCTGTTCGCTGCCGGCGGAACGGTCGCCGCTTTCGTGCTGCCGGCACTCGTGGTGATCACGCTCATGGCTGGTTATGGGCACGCCCCGTCGTCCCTGAGCTACGAGGACATGCGCGCCTTTGCCGGCGGCTGGCTCGGCGGCTTGATGCTGTTCGGCGTCATCGCCCTGTGTCTGTGGCATGCCGCCCATCGGCTGCGCACCGCGCTGCACGGCCTGGGGCTCCGGGCGGATGGGGCCGTGGCCGTGGTCGGCTACGGGATCGCGGCGGCGGGTACCCTCCTCAGCGTCTATTACCTGCTGCGCATTTAACGGCGGTACCCCGGTGGTACTGCCGAGCGAACCACCAAGCTTGATGTACCCAAGGTCCATCCATCCCGAGGATCACCCGGATCCCTTTGTTACCCAACAGGCGGAGATGGCGGTGGGAATCCGCAACCTCGGCCGTGCCTACACGGGGACCCAGGTTCTCGCTGGCCTGGATCTGCGTATCCCCAGCGGAGAATTTCTGGCCCTGCTCGGCGCCTCGGGCTGCGGCAAGACGACCCTGCTGCGCCTGATCGCCGGGCTGGACCGCCCGGATGGGGGCGAGATCCAGCTCGCTCGCGCCGCCGAGGCCAAGGCCTATGTATTCCAGGACGCCTGCCTGCTGCCTTGGCGCCGGGTCCTGGACAATGTCGCCCTGCCCCTGGAGTTGAATGGGGTCCCCCGGGCCGAACGCCAGGCCGTCGCCCGCCAGCTTCTCCAGACCGTCGGGCTCGGCGCGGCCCTGGACCGCTTTCCCGACGAACTGTCCGGCGGCATGAAGATGCGCGTCTCCCTGGCCCGGGCCCTGGTGACCCAGCCGCGCCTCCTGCTCCTCGATGAGCCCTTTGCCGCCCTGGACGAATTCACCCGCCAATACCTGGACGACCACCTTCAGGCCCTCTTTCTCGAACGCCACATGACGGTGGTGTTCGTGACTCACTCCATCGCCGAGGCCGTCTTTCTCGCCGATCGCGTGGTCATGCTCAGCCCGCGGGGGGGTGGCATCCTCCTGGACCATGGGGTGGCGCTGCCCCGTCCCCGGGACTCGGCTACCCGGGTCTCGGCGGCCTATCTCGCCCAGATCCAGCGCCTGGCCGCGGCCCTGAACCATGAAGCCATGAGGGAGGGGCTATGAGGCTGGCCATTCACCGGGCGGTCTGGCTGCCGCCCCTCCTCAGTTTTGCCGGCCTCACCCTGGTGTTGGAGCTGGGCCTGTGGCTGGCGGAGATCCCCGGTTATCTGATGCCCCGCCCCTCCGAGGTCTTCCGGGCCTTCTATGTCCATGGGGCGGAGCTGACCCGGGCCATCCTGCGCACCACCCTCGCCGCCAGCGCCGGCTTGCTCGCCAGCACCCTGCTGGGGGTGGTGGCGGCCATCCTCCTGTCGAGCAACGACTGGATGCGGCGGGCCTTCTACCCCTATGCGGTCTTCTTTCAGACCGTGCCCATCATCGCCATCGCCCCGCTCCTGGTGATCTGGTTTGGCTATGGACTCAAGACCATCATTGCGGTCAGTTTTATCGTCTCGGTATTTCCGATCATCGCTAATTCCTTGAGCGGACTCTTGTCCACGGACCCGGCCTTGCGAGATCTCTTTCGGCTGCACCAGGCCAGCAGCCTGACGACCCTGGTGAAGCTGCGGATTCCCGGGGCCGTCCCCCGGTTTCTGACGGGCCTGCGCATCGCCTCCGGGCTGGCGGTCATCGGCGCCATCGTGGGCGAGTTCGTGGCGGACGATTACCGGGATGGCGGTGGCATCGGCACCCTGGTCATGGTCTCCATCAAGGAACTGAAAACCGACAAGGTCTTCGCGGCGGTGCTCATGGCCTCCCTGCTGGGCCTCGTCTTCTTTGCCCTCATCAACCTCATCAGCCGCCTCACCCTGCGGTACTGGCATATCGCCGAAACTCGGGAGTAACGCATGTCCCTCCAGCGCGCCAGCCTTGGCCTTTTCCTCTTGTCTCTGCTCCTGCTAGCCGCTTGTTCCGGGGAGCAGGGTCCGCCCTCGGCCTTGCACAAGACCGCCTTGCAGCTCAATTGGGTGCCGGAGCCCGAGTTTGGCGGCTATTACGCCGCCCAAGCGCGGGGGGCCTTCGGCGCCGAGGGGCTGGAGGTCATGATTCGCTCGGGGGGCGCTCAGTCACCGGTGGAACAGATGGTGGCCGCTGGCCAGGTGGAGTTTGGTGTCACCAGCGCCGACAGCCTGCTGATGGCGCGGGATCGGGGCGCCGATCTGGTGGCCATCTACGCGGCCTATCAGTCCTTTCCGGAGGGCATCATGGTCCACGCCAGCCGGGGTCTGAAGACCATGGCGGAGGTCTTCCAGGGGGGCACTCTGGGGGTCATCCCGGGCACCCCCTTCCTGAAGCTGCTGGAGCGGGACTACGGGCTGGGGAAGATGAAGGTGGTGCCCCACGACAACAATATCGCCCCCTTCCTACACGATCCCCGCATGGCTCAGCAATGCTTCATCAGCTCCGAGCCCATCGTCGCCCGCCGCGCCGGGGCGAACCCCCAGGTCTTCATGCTCAAGGACATCGGCTTTAACCCCTACACCGGCCTCATCATCACGCGGCGGCAAACCCTGCAGGCCCATCCCGAACGGGTGCGGGCCCTGGTTCGTGCCGTGCGCCAGGGTTGGCGGGCCTATCTGGCCGATCCAGGCCCCGCGAATGGGATCATGAACGCCCTCAACCCCACCATGGCCGCCGAGACTTTCGCCGAGGCGGCCCTCATTCAGCAGCCCCTCATCCAGGGTCAACTGGATGACGACGCTTTGGGCACCATGACGCTGGAGCGGTGGCGGACGCTGGCCGAACAACTGCACGGACTGGGTCTTATCGACCGGGTGGAGCCGGAAGGAGCCTTCGTCAATCCCTGAAACCTGGGGCTAAGGATGGCGGGGGTTGCGGTTCTGGCCCGGGGTTGCCGGGGTGTGGCTAACCGGGGTGTAAACCCTTTGACCCCCCCCAACCCTCACCCCCTCTCCCCAGCCCTCCCCCGCAAGGGGGGAGGAAGCAGGAAAAACCCCTTCCAGCACATCCTGCTGTGGCCCAGCTACAAGCCCCCGCGAGGTGGGAGGGATAAATAAATCAGTAGCTCAAGCCACTGATTCTCTTGCTCCCTCCCCCCTCGCGGGGGAGGGCTGGGGAGAGGGGGCTGAAGGGTTACAAGGCTTATACCTGGGCTAGGGTGGCCATCATGGGGTTGCGCGCGTCGTTATCGTCCGAGATTGGTAGGCTTATACCTCGGCTAGGGCCTGACGCGGTCGATGACCAGTTGCAGGGAGGCGGTCTCGGCGGGATTCAGTGGCCCCTTCTCGCCCTCCAGGTCGCCGCTTTGGGGGGTGGCCTGGCCGCTGGCGGAGATGCGGGCGCCAACCATGACCTGGGGGAAGCTGGACAGGCGCATTTCGGGGGTCATGGCCAGGCTGTCGTCCAGGGTAACGGTGATGGGCAGATCCGCAACCCGCAGGCGCTTGACGGCCAGGGGCATGGGCGGGCCTGCCGCGGCCTTGGCATAGATGAAAAGGCTCTGGTTGGGGTTGGCCTTGGATTTGAGAGGTTCAGCCAGGCTGACGGAGACCTGGATGGACGGGCCTTGGGCGGCGGAGGCTGGTGCGGGCTGGGGCTTGGCGGCGGGGCTAACGCCAGCCGCGGGTCCGCCGCTGGCGGCGGGGTTAACGCCAGCCGTGGCTCCAACCGGTGCCCCAGGGCTGGTTACCCTGGCCGGGGTCGGCGTGGGGGGAGCCGGGGGGCTGGTCGCGGTTGTGGCCAGAGGCAGGCCGCCCTGATCGCGGGCGTCGGCGATGAATTGACGCAGTTCCGAGGCGTCCTCGCCAGCGGCGTCCAGGTCGACCGCCAGGGCCTCCCAGCGCTGCACGGCCAGGGGAAAGTCACCGGCTTGATAGGCGACGAGGCCGTTGAGCCAACGCCCGGTGGCCTGCTTGGGCTCGACGACGAGGGCGGCGGCGATCAAGTCGGCTGGCCGGCCACCGAGCTGGCCATTGGCGGCGGTGGCCAGGGCCTGGGCCAGGTTGATCATGACCTCCGGGTTTTGCGGGGCTAGGGCCAGCGCCCGTTCGAGGGCGGCGGCGCCTTTGGCGGGCTGATCCAGGGCCACATAGGTGCGCCCCAGCATCAGCCAGCCTTCAAGTTGGTCGGGATTCTCTTCCATCCGGGCCGCAAGGCGCTCGACCATGATTTCGAGGGAGGCAGCCTGTTGGGCGTCGGCCGCGCCGTGCCCCTGCCCCGGGGCCTGGGCTGGCTCGCCGGCGACTCTTTCGAGGCGCGGGATGATGGCGCTGTCGCCAATAGCCAGATACAGGCCGACGGCGAAGGCCGGCAGGGCCAGGGCCAGGATCAGGGCGGTGAAGGGGGCCGTGCCTGGGGCGGCGGTGGCGGCGGGGGCACCCTGGCCCTTGACGTCATGCAGGAGTTCCCGCTCCAGGTCCTGGCGCGCGTCCTGATATTGGCCCTTTTCCAGTTTGCCCGCCGCCATGTCGGCGTCCAGTTCCACGAGCTGCTGCCGAAAGACGTCAAGATTGAGCTGGTCCTGATTCGTCTCCGCCGTGGCCACGCGCCGGGACAGGAGGGGGGGAATGACGAAGAGGAGGGCCAGGCCGGCAAGGCCGGCGACGAGAATCCAGAAGATGGTCATGCCTTGTCCTTGTTGGGTTTCGAGTCATCCGCCAGTAGGGCTTGCAGCCGCTGCCTTTCCGCCGGTGACAACGCCTCTTCCCGGGCCTCTTTCTTCTTGCGCAGGGTGAGGAGTAAAAAGAGGCCGCCGACTCCGGCGAGCAGCAAGGGCCCAAACCAGAGGGGGTAGGTGGAGGGTTTGAGCGGCGGGTCATAGAGGACAAAATCGCCATAGCGAGCGACCAGGAAGTCAATGACTTCTTGACGTGATTTACCAGACTGCAGCAGGCGATAAACCTCCTTGCGCAGGTCCTGGGCCAGATCGGCCTGGGAACCGGCCAGGGACTCGTTCTGGCACACCAGGCAGCGTAACTCAGCCGTCAGGCGTTGGAAATCCTCGGCCCGGGCGGGGTCCTGAAACTTGAACTCCTCCAGGGTGTAGGCCCCAAGGGAGGGGGCCACCAGCAGCCCCGCCAGCAGCAAGGCCGGCCATTGCGGCTTGATCATGTCCGGGATTCCTTGCACTTCTTGGTGGTCAGGTCGATGGTGGGGGCCATTTCCGTCTCCCAGGTTCCCGGTTCGACGGGACCAATTTTCTTGAAACAAATCCGGCCCTCGCCATCGACCAGGAAGGTCTCCGGCGCGCCATAGACGCCCCAGTTGATGCCCGCCTGATTGTCGGGGTCAAAGGCGCTGACCCGGTAGGGATTGCCGGAGGTCTTCAACATCTGCTTGGCATCCGCCTCCGTGTCCTTCCAGTTCAAGCCCAGGATCTGGACCTCCTTGAGCTCGCGTGCCAGGCGCATGAGCTGGGTGTGCTCGGCGCGGCAGGAGTGGCACCAGGAGGCCCAGACATTGAGGAGGGAGACCTTGCCCAGCAAGTCGGCGCGGGAGATGGTGCGGGCCGGATCTCCCAGAGCCGGGAGTGAAAACTCCGGGGCCGGCTTGCCGATCAAGGGCGAGGGCACCTTGCTGGGGTCCGTGGTCAGCCCAAAAAAGAGCAGGGCGACCAGGACGCCAAAGAGGCCTAGGGGGATAAGAAATTTCAGTGACTTACCCATGTCTCAACTCCTGATGGCAGCGGCGCCGGCGGGGAGGGTCGCGGCTTTGCGCGCGAGGCGATAACGCCGGTCCGTGATCGCCAGCAAGCCACCCAGGGCCATGAACACAGCCCCCAGCCAGATCCAGCGCACATAGGGCTTATAGTAGAGGCGCAAGGCCCAATCGCCGCCATCCAGGGGTTCGCCGAGGGAGACGTAGAGATCGCGGGTGAAACCCCAGTCGATGGAGGCCTCGGTCATGGGCTTCTGGGAGGCGAAGTAGTTGCGCTTTTCCGGCCAGAGCTCGGCGATCTGGCGATCACCCTCGAAGACCTGAAAATGACCGCGCGCCGCGATGTAATTTGGCCCGCGCTCGTTCTTGACGCCATGGAAGAGGAAGCGGTAGCCCGCCACCTCCTGCGCATCCCCGGGCGACATCCGCACATCCTTTTCCTGGCCAAAGTTAGAGACCATGGTGGCGCCGACGATGAACATGGCTACGCCCAGATGGGCCAACACCATGCCGTAGAAACTGCGGCCATTGCCCGCCAGGTCGGTGAAGAAGGCGCCAGGGCTGGTCTTGTGGCGCAGACGATCTCGGACCACCAGGACATGGGAGGCCAGCAGCCAGGCCGCCAGGCCGATGCCGATAGGCACCAGAAACCAGCCATCGGCGAGAAGGGGCATGAAGACCACGGTCAGCAAGAAGGCCATTCCCGCCACCACAAAGGGTACCCAGAGTTCACGTATCAGTCGCCCGGCATCATCCTGCTTCCAGCGCGTCCAGGGGCCTATGCCCATGAGCAGGGCCAGGAAGGGGGTGACGGCCACGAACATGGTGTTAAACCAGGGGAAACCCACGGAGATCTTGCCCCAGCCCATGGCCTCGTAGATGAGCGGGGCGAGGGTGCCGAGTAGGATGAAGGCGGTGAGCAGGGTCAGCAGGAGGTTGTTGGAGAGGAGCAGGCTCTCGCGGGAGAGCAACTCGAAGCGGCCCCCGCCGGAGACGGCGGGCGCCCGCCAGGCATAGAGGGCCAGGGAACCCCCGATGACCAGGCAGAGGAAGATGAGAATGAAGGCACCGCGCGCCGGATCGGTAGCGAAGGCGTGGACCGAGGTGAGGACGCCGGAGCGGACCAGAAAGGTGCCCAGCAGGCTCAGGGAGAAGGCGGTGATGGCCAGCAGCACGGTCCAGCTTTTGAAGGCCCCGCGCTTTTCCGTGACCGCCAGGGAGTGAATCAGGGCGGTACCCGCCAGCCAGGGCATGAAGGAGGCGTTTTCCACCGGGTCCCAGAACCACCAGCCGCCCCAGCCCAGTTCGTAGTAGGCCCACCAGCTCCCCAGGGCGATGCCGAGGGTGAGGAAGATCCAGGCCGTGGTCGTCCAGGGGCGCGACCAGCGGGCCCAAGAGGCGTCCAGTTTGCCCCCCAGCAGGGCGGCGATGGCGAAGGAGAAGGCGACGGAGAAACCCACGTAGCCCATGTACAGCAAGGGCGGATGGACAGCCAGGCCGAAGTCCTGGAGCAGGGGATTGAGGTCACGTCCCTCCAGCGGTATCGGGAAGATGCGGTCGAAGGGGTTGGAGGTTAGCAACATAAAGAGCAGGAAGCCGATCCCCACCATGCCCATGACGGCCAACACCCGGGCCACGACCTGGAGCGGCAGATTGCGGCTGAGGGTGGCGACGGCGGCGCCCCAGGCGGCGAGAAAGGTCGCCCAGAGCAGCAGGGAGCCCTCGTGGGCACCCCACAGCGCCGAGACCTTAAAGAGAGTCGGCATCAGGGTATTGGAGTTACTGGCGACATAGACGACGGAGAAGTCGTCGGTCAGAAAGGCCTGCAGCAGGAGGGCGAAGGCGATGCCGGCGAAGATGAATTGCCCCCAGGCCAGGGGGCGGGCCATGTTCATCAAGTTGCGGTTGCCGGAGTAGGACCCCGCCAGGGGGACCGAGGCCTGGATCAGGGCCAGACCCAGCGCCAGGATGAGGGCAAAGTGGCCGAGTTCGGGGATCATGGCTTATCTCCACCAGAGACCCGGCCAGTCTGGTCGGGACTTGCGTTGCCTAGGGCCGGATTGCTGGCTAGGTTGGTATCCTGACCCGCCATCTTGACGACCCCCTCCGCATGGGCGGTCTTGAGGGTATCCTGGACCTCCGGCGGCATGTAGGACTCATCGTGCTTGGCCAGCACCTCTTCGGCGACGAAGACCCCACCCGGGCCCATGCGGCCCTTGGTGACCACGCCCTGTCCCTCGCCAAAGAGGTCGGGCAGTATGCCCGTGTAGCTGACCTTGACCGTCTCGGCATTGTCGGTCACGTCAAAGTGGACCGTGAGCCCGTCGGATTGGCGCGCCAGGCTATTCTTGACGACCAAGCCGCCCAGCCGATAAACGGCGTTCGCGGGTGCCTCCTTAGCCAGGACTTGGGATGGGCTGAAAAAGTAGGCGATGTTACCGCGCAGGGCGCCAATGGCGAGCCAGGCGGCGACACCCACGCCGGCGAGCCCCAGGCCGATGAACATCATGCGTTTTTGACGGGCTTTCATGCTTGGTCTCCACGGGTGCGCAAACGGACCATTCGACTCAGGCGCGCGAGGATAGTTCGCCGCTGGTGTCTCAGTTGCCAGACCTCTCCTACGAGCAGGACGAGGGTCAGGCCATAGGCGCCCCAGACATAGGCGCCATAGCCGCCTTGGGATAGGAAGTCGCTCATTCCGATTTCTCCAGGATTTCCTTGGCCCAGGTGGTGTCACCCTCGCGTTTCAGAATGATGGACCGCAACCGGGTCAGGATGGTGGCGAAGGAATACATCCACATGCCCAAGGTCATGATGAGCATGGCAAAGAGGATATTGCCCTCCATCTGGGACAGGGAGGAACGCTGATGCAGGGCCGCGCACTGATTCGGGTCCGGACAGTTGATGGACCAGAAGATGATGGGCAGCATCACCAGGCCAACGATGGCCAGGAGCGCGCTGGCCTTGTCGCCCCGACGGTGATCGTCGATGGCCGAGTTCAGGGCCAGATAGCCCCCGTAGAGAAAGAAGAGGATCAGCTCCGAGGTCAGGCGCGGGTCCCAGTCCCACCAGGTGCCCCAACTGGGATGGCCCCAAACGGAGCCGGTGACTAGGGCTAGGAAAGTAAAGATGGCCCCCGTGGGCGCCGTGGCCCGGGCCATCATGAAGGAGAGTCGGGTGTTGAAGACCAGCCCGATGGCGGACCAGACCGCCAGCATGAGGTAGAGCCACATGGACAGCCAGGCCGCCGGCACGTGGATGAAGATGATGCGGTAATACTCCTTCTGAGGATTAGTCCCGCCGAGCCGGTCGGGGGTCTCCAGCAGACCCCAGTAAAGGCCGATGCCCAGCGCCAGGCCCGCCAGCACCCAGAAAAAGGGGATAAGTTTTCCGGCCAGGGGATAAAAGGCGGCCGGCGAAGAGAATCGGAATAGCTTCATGGCTCGATCAGGCAAGTTAGGCCCGTAACGGGGCGATGGACAAGGTTAGCACGGGCAGGCCTGGTGGCTGAACGCGAGGGATCGAGTTGTGGTCTGGGAGAGAAAATTTCAAGCCCGACTAAAGGCTCGGACCAGGCCTCCGCGATGGTTTTCGTGCGCGCGGGCAAAGGGCCCCCCGGCAGTGCGTTCAACCTCGAACCCAAGCTCGCTACTCCGTGGAAATGCGCAAGGCCGCCGCCGCCGCCAGGGGCGACAGGACCAGGGCCAGCAGCAGGAAGGCCCCCAGCAGGGAGAAATAGGGACCTGTGTCCGCGAAGTCGATGACGCTGACGGTCACCGCCCGGGAACCGTAAACCAGTATCGGGATATAGAGGGGCAGGATCAGGAGTGCCAGCAGGATGCCGCCACCGCGCAGCCCCAGGGTCAGGGCCGCGCCGATGGCCCCGATGAGGCTCAGGACGGGGGTGCCCAGGAGCAAGGCCAGCACCATGGTCAACATGGCGATGTCCGGCAGGTGGTATTGCATCCCGACCAGGGGGGCGATGGCCACCAGGGGCAGACCGGTCAGCAGCCAATGGGCCGATACCTTGGCCAGCACCACCAGGGACAGGGGCTGGGGCGTCATCAGCATCTGCTCCAGGGTGCCGTCCTCGTGATCGGCGGCGAAGAGGCGCTCCAGGGCCAGCATGGAGGCCAGCAGGGCCGCGACCCAGACCACGCCGGGCCCCAGGATACGCAGGATCTGCTTCTCCGTGCCCACGCCCAGGGGGAAGAGGCTGATAACGATGACGAAAAAGAAGAGGGTGGTCAGGACATCGGTACGCCGGCGCATGGCCAGGCGCAGGTCGCGACCGAGGACGCATAGAAAGACGCGCCACATCAGGCTGATTCCTCCGTATCCCCGACCAGGTCTCCAGGCTGGCGCGAGCTAGCCTCCTGGGGGGCGCCCAAATGGAGCCGGCGGATCTGGCCCGAGGTCAGGGGCACTTCCTGGTGGGTGGTGAGGATGGTTAGGCCGTCCTCCGCCACGTGTTGGGCAATGAGCATCTGTAGCCGATCCACCGCGTCCAGGTCCAGGGCCGTGAAGGGCTCGTCCAGGATCCAGAGCGGGGCCTGGCTCAAGAGCAGCCGGGCCAGGGCGACGCGCTTTTTCTGGCCCTGGGAGAGCATCTTGGTCGGTAGATCCTCGAAGCCGGTCAGGCCCATCTGGTCCAGGGCCGCGAGGATGTCCGCCTCCTCGGCGCGGTCGCCATCCAGGATGGCGGAGACGCTCAGGTTCTCGCTGGCGGTCAGGTCACTCTTAATGCCGTTGAGATGGCCGAAGTAGAGGGTGTCGCGATGAAAGTCCTCCCCCAGGCGGCGGACATTTTCGCCATTCCAGAGGATATCGCCGGCATCCGGGGTCAGGAGCCCGCAGAGGGTGCGCAGCAGAGTAGTCTTGCCGCTCCCGTTGCGCCCGCGCACATGGAGCAGGGTGCCCGGTTCCAGGTTAAAGGACAGCCCCGAAAAGAGGAGGCGATCGCCCCGCCGGCATTCCAGATCGACGACTTCAAGCATGGGTTCCCAAGGGTTGCTGAGGCTGCTGAGGGTTGGTGGTAGTCGCGCCGCCCGCGGTGCCCCCACCAGCCGTGCCTAATGTGGCAAATGCCATCTTGCTCCCTCCCCCCTCGCGGGGGAGGGCTGAGGCGAGGGGGAAGGCAGGGCGACAAAGCCGCAAACACTAACCGCTGCGGCCGCTCGGTGCAAACGTCTGACCCCCGATTACACTGAATCAAGTTAGGCCTTGGCCGGCCAGGAGGTCTTGATGAAAGTCAAACCCAGGGATCGCTATCAAGGCGCCAGGCGCTCGACCGTCCAGCCCCCCTCCGCCTGCAGGCTGAACGCAAACCGATCATGTAACCGACTATCACGCCCCTGCCAAAACTCAATACGGTGGGGCACAACCCGATAGCCACCCCAAAAATCGGGCAGCGGGATCTCCCCTTGGGCAAACTTACGCTTCACCTCCTCCACCTTGGCCTCCAGCAGGGAGCGGGACCGGATGACCTGGCTCTGAGGCGAGGCCCAGGCCCCGAGTTGGCTGCCACGAGGCCGGGTCAGGAAGTAGGCCAAGGACTCCCGGGTCGGGATACGCTCCGCGCGCCCCAGGATCTTGACCTGCCGGGCCAGGCCGACCCAGGGAAAGAGGAGGGCGACCCGGGCGTTGCCATCGATCTGGCGGGACTTGCGGCTCTCGTAATTGGTGAAGAAGACGAAGCCGCGCGCGTCATAAAGCTTGAGCAGCACGGTGCGCAGCCAGGGCTGGCCCTCCTCGTCCACCGTCGCCAGACTCATGCCGTTCGGCTCCGGGATACCGGTGGCGATGGCCGCCTCGAACCAGTCCTGAAATTGGAGAAAGGGGTCCGCCTTAAGCTCCTCGCGGGACAGGCCGTGCGCCATGGCGTGAGCGCGAAAGAGTTCCGGTGTCGTGGTCATGGGCGGGTTCCTGCTGAACGGGGGCGCCATTATAACGAAGACCCCTGCGTTTTTTGTTTTTCAGCGTAGGGTGGCGCGGCCGCATGGACGGGGGCGTTGGCTCCGGCCTGGCGCCACGGGTGATCGAGGGCGGGCTTGATGCGAAAAATGCCGTGGCGATCCGAGAAGCGCCGCCTCAAGGAGCAGATGCCCTTCCGGACTACAAATAATGTCAAGCCCCGTGTGATCATATACCCAGAAGGAGCTCTCCTTTGTGCCGTGCCCGGGAGGTCCTAGACGATCTCGCCACCCCGGGGGCTGCCGAAGTGCTAGCCATCCCCACGCCACCCTGAGATCACCCCTATGCCCGTGAACCGGCACCAGCAGGCCCGGACCACCCCGGCCATCCGCCAGGAGTTGCGGGAGTCGCCGCTGTCCATGGCCGCGTTGGCCCGGCGTTATCACCTGACCCAGGCCACGGGGCGCCAGTGGCGCCGCCGCGCGGAGACGACCGACCGCTCGCACCGCCCACACCACCTGCACACCACCTGCACCCCACCCGCTCGCCGGCCCCGGCGGCGGTGGTGGTGGCCCGGCGCCAGTCCTGGCTGCTGCCCCGGGATGACCGCTTGGCGGTGACCCGCGCGTTCCTGAACGCGGGGGTGTCGCGCTCCGGTCTGGATCGGTGCCGGCGCCGCCCGGGGGTCGCGGACCTCCAGGCGCTGCTGCCCCGTGACGCGAGCGGCAAGCCGGCCTATCCGCCCTTCAAAGACGATGCCCCCGGCGTGGTGCCTGTCGATGTCACGTACCTGCCGCAGCTGCCCGACGCGGACCCGCGTCGCGACCGCTTCGCCGCCATCGACCGCGCCACGCGCGGGGTCTAGTAATCCATTTCATCATTATATTTACATATTATACAATACTTAGATCACACTTTTTCCAGCGGAAG
>JBGAUK010000130.1:0-6691 GCA_044228695.1 Chromatiaceae bacterium
GCCCTCCTCCAGCATGTTGGCCATGCGTACCCCGGGGACCTGGGTACAGAAGGCGACCATGTCCGCTTCGCTGCGCGGGGCCTCCAGAAAGACCACGTCGGCACCCAGATCGGCGAAGGCGCGCATACGCCAGATCGCCTCGTCCAGGCCCAGGGTCGCACGGGCATCGGTGCGGGCGACGATGCAGATCCCCGCCCCCTCGTCGCGGGCGTCCACCGCCGCGCGCAGTCGCGCCACGGCCTCGTCGCGCCCCACCACCTCCTTGCCGCGCGTGTGGCCACAGCGCTTGGGGGCGACTTGATCCTCGATCATGATGCCGGCGAAACCGGCGCGGGCGTAGCCCTCCAGGGTCCGGCGGACATTGAGGGCATTGCCGTAGCCCGTGTCGCCATCGGCGATGACGGGAATGGTGACGGCCTCTAGGATGGCGCGGCCCTGGTCGAGCATCTCGCCGTAGGAGATGAGGCCCGTATCCGGCCGCGCGAGCCGGGCGGCGGCGACGGCGAAGCCGCTCATGAAGGTGAGGGGAAAGCCGGCCTGTTCGATGAGACGGGCGGAGAGACCATCGAAACAGCAGGGCATCAAGAGGAAATCAGGATTGGCGAGCAGTTGGCGAAGACGATCGGCTTGGGGGTTCATGTAGGTCTGGGCCCTTCTGTCTCCCGCCCGCATCGGTTGCGCCAGGTCGATGCGAAAGGGAATGCCAAGGGAATCCGCCAGGCGCAAAAAAGGGCGGGGTTCGCCCGCCCTCTTGGCTTAACCTCTCCGTGACGAGAGGCTATCCGGAGACCCGCATCACTCCTTGACCCAGTCACCGAAGTTATCGGTGGTTTTCTCCTCGCCATCGGCGTAGCCGGCCTCGTAGGCCTCGGTCAGGCGCTGCTCCTCGCGCTTAGGGTTCAGCAAAAACCCACATTGCCAACCCTGAATGTACTCGTCATCGACACCCATCTGCTCCATTTTGGTGACGGCGTCGTAGTAGAACTGGTTCATTTTCCTGTCTCCGAGCTATAGCGATGATGAGGTCAAAGCCTCCGAAACTTATGATTTTTTTCGCGGATTAACAGTAACGGTGATCTCGCGTCGGATCCAACCTGTCCCGCACCGTTCCGCGTGCATCTCGTCGCTGGGCAACTTCCCGGGGTTTGATCGGTACACCCAATGGGTGTCCGCTAGCCAGTACCCCGAGGAATGCGCCTCGCCAAATCAGACCGTGGGTCCACCCCGGACCCGACCTCGCCACCTCCACCAGGGCCTCTTCGCCGATCCAGTCGGGACCCCAGGTGTGCGCGAGGCGTAAGAGACATAAGAATACTTCGTTTTTCTAATAGGCGCCAGTCTTACGAGACCGCCCGGAAATCCATGACAAAACGGCTTGCGATGACATGATGAGGACCTTATTTTGCCAAGAATCCCGGTATCCTCCCCTGAACCTCTAAATAGCCTGACACCAACACCATGCGCCCTGCCCACTTGATCCGCGTCCTCGATCGGGAATTCACCAGTACCCGCCAGGGTCATCACACCCCCGTCATGCTCTGGGGCCCGCCCGGGGTCGGTAAGTCGCAGATGGTGGCCCAGATCGCCGCCCGTCACGGGACGCCCATGATCGATATCCGGCTGTCGCAAATGGAGCCCAGCGACCTGCGCGGCATCCCCTTTCGCGTAGGCAACAAGGTCGAATGGGCGATACCGGCCCTCTTGCCCAACCTTGAATATCATGGCGCCAGTGGCATCCTCTTCCTGGACGAGATCACCTCGGCCCCTCCGGCGGTGTCCGCCGCCGCCTACCAATTGATCCTGGACCGCCGCCTCGGTGAATACGAGGTACCTGAGCACTGGGCCATCTTCGCCGCTGGCAACCGCCAGGGCGACCGGGGCGTCACCTATACCATGCCGGCACCCTTGGCCAACCGCTTCTCACACTTCGAGGTGGACACCCACCTAGACGACTGGGTGGCCTGGGCCTATGCCCACGAGATCGACGAGCGCGTCATCGCCTTCCTGCGCTTCCGCCCGGAGTTACTGTTCGACTTCGACCCCGCCCACAACCCCATCGCCTTCCCCACGCCCCGCTCCTGGGAATTCGCCCACCGCGGGCTGCGCAAATTCGAGGACGACGCCGATCTGCTGCAGGGCGCCCTCCAGGGCTGCGTCGGGCCGGCGGCGGGTATTGAGTTGAACGCCTTCATCAACAGCCTGGACCGGATGCCGGACCTGGATGCCATCCTGCGCGGCGAGGAGGTGCCGGTACCGCGGGAGATTGACCTTCAGTACGCCGTCGCCGCCGCCCTGGTGGGCCGCGCCATTCGCGCTCAGGCCGAGCCGGAGGGTACCGAGAAGATCGGCCATATCCTGGCCTACGCCGGCCGCTTCCCCCAGCGGGAAATGGGCGTCATGCTGGTCTCCGACTTGCACCGCGCCATCGGCAACCGGCTGTTCGAGGCACCGGCCTTTGGCAACTGGGCCCAGTCCATCTCCGACCTCATGCTCTACGCCTGATCATGGACGCGCATCGCCAGGCCATCGAAATCAAGCTGGCCGCGGCCCGCACCCGGCTGATTCTGGATAAGCCCTTTCTTGGTGCCCTGGCCCTGCGGCTTCCCATCAAGGCAGCAGACCCGCATTGGTGTCCCACCACCGCCACGGATGCCCGCGCCTTCTATTACAACCCCGACTACATCGCCGCCCTGAGCCTGGACGAGACCCAGTTCGTGCTCGCCCACGATGCCCTGCACTGCGCCCTGTCGCACTTTGCCCGCCGCCAGCACCGACTGCGGCGCAAATGGGACCTGGCCTGCGACCACGCCATCAACCCCCTCCTGATCGAGGATGGTTTGACGCCACCCGCCGCGGCCCTACACAATCCCCGTTTCAAGGGCCTGACGGCGGAGGAAATCTACCCCCTACTGGAGGAGGACGATGACGCCGAGACCCTGGATCGGCACGTCTATGACGCGGACAACCAGCGAGGTGGCAACCAGTCCGGCCTGTCCGAGAAAGATCTCGACAAGTCCAACCAGGGGGACGAGCCCCATCCCGAAAAGGGCGAACAGGGCAGTGGTAACCAGCCCCAACCCGGGGAGGGCCAGGCCCAGGAAAAGTCGGATGCCGCCTCCCAACCCAACCCCCTCAGCCCCGACGAGCAGACGGACCTGGCCGTGCAATGGCATCAACGTACCGCCGGTGCCGCGCAACAGGCCCTCCACCACGGCAAACTCGGCGGCGAGTTGGCGCGCCTCATCGAGCGGCTGCTCCAACCCCAGGTTCCCTGGCGCCAGCTCCTGGCCCGCTTCATGAGCGCCACGGCCCGGGACGATTTCAGCTATAGCCGGCCCTCCCGGCGCGAGGGCGACTTCATCCGACCGGCGCTGCGCAGCCAACAACTGGAACTGGTGGTGGCGGTGGACATCTCTGGCTCCATCAAGGATGCGGAGATCCAGGAATTCATCGGCGAAATCGATGCCCTCAAGGGCCAGGTCCGCGCCCGCGTCACCCTGTTGGCCTGCGATGCCAGCCTCTGCCCCGGTTCGCCCTGGTTCTTCGAGCCCTGGGAAGAGTTTCGCCGCCCCGAGGAGATGAAAGGCGGGGGCGGTACCTGCTTCACGCCGGTCTTTGAGTGGGTGGAGCGGGCCGGGGTCCGCCCCGACCTCCTGGTCTATTTCACTGATGCGGAGGGTGAGTTCCCGCCCCAGGAGCCGAATTTCGCGGTGATCTGGCTCGTCAAGGGCCAAGCCAAGGTGCCCTGGGGG
This sequence comes from Chromatiaceae bacterium, assembly GCA_044228695.1. Taxonomy (GTDB): domain Bacteria; phylum Pseudomonadota; class Gammaproteobacteria; order Chromatiales; family Chromatiaceae; genus M0108. The sequence continues at coordinate 3,753 of JBGAUK010000130.1, forward strand.
CAACGTATTCAGCTCAATTGACGGCTTCCCTGCTTTTTCCATTCTCCCAGCCTGACTCCGGGGGCATAATCGGGGGAAACCCTGTACCTCAGCGCCGGTCCCCCTGACCCATGAAAAGTCTGCCTTGCCTTTGCCGCTTCGCGCCCGCCCTCCTCGCTAGTCTGCTGCTAGCCGGGGGGGCCAGTGCGCGGGCGGATGACCCTTATAAGCTGCCGGATTTCGGCAGTTCCGCGGACACCGTCATGACCGGGGCCCAGGAGCGGCAACTGGGCAAGGCCTTCATGCGCAGCGTGCGCAAGGCCCTGCCCGTGCTGGACGATCCCCTGCTGACAGACTATCTGGAGGATCTGGGGGAACGGCTGGTGGCCTCCTCCGAGGTCAGCGGGGGCAACTTCACCTTCTTTTTCATCGACCAACCCATGGTCAACGCCTTTGCGGGCCCCGACGGTCAGATTGGGGTCTTCGCCGGTCTGGTGACCACCTCAGAGACCGAGTCCGAACTGGCGGCGGTCATGGCCCATGAAATCGCCCATGTCAGTCAGCGCCATCTGCTGCGATCCATCGAGGACCAGCAAAAAGTGGCCGTGCCCGCCACCCTCCTCATGATCGCCGCCGCCATCCTGGGGGCCCAGGTGGACGCCAACGCGGGCATGGCGGCCATCGCCAGTATTCAGGGCCTGGCCCTCCAGCGTCAGATCAACTTCACCCGGCACAACGAGGAGGAGGCGGACCGCATCGGGATCTCCACCCTGGCGGACGCGGGTTACGACCCCTTTGCCATGCCGGGCTTCTTCGAGCGGATGAGTAAATCCAGTCATACCAGCGACACCAGCGCCCCCGAATTTCTGCGCACCCACCCGGTTAACCCCAACCGGATCGCGGACGCCATGGCCCGCGCCGAACATTATGGCTACAAGCAAAAGGCCGATGACCTGCGTTTCCACCTGAGCCGCGCCCGCCTCCGGGAACTCAGCTTCAAGGACCCGGAAAGGGCCGTCGCTCACTTCAAATCCAACCTGAACGCGGGGCGGGTCCGCAATCGCACCGCCGAGACCTACGGCCTGGCCCTGGCCCAGTTACGCGCCAACCAGACCCAGGAGGCCCGTCGCCTCGCCACCGAATTGGTCAAGGAACACCCGCATCTGGCGGAGTTCGTGGTCCTGGATTCCCGCATCGACACCAAACTCGGTGCCAATGACGAGGCTATCCGCAAACTCCAGTCGGCCGTGGGCCTGAATCCGGATAACCGGCCCCTGCGGATCGCCTATGCCGAGGCCCTCGTCGGCGGCGGCAAGGCCGACCGCGCCCTGGCCACCCTCGAGGGCGCGGCCAGACAAAGGCCCGGCTCGGCCGCCATGTATCAACTGATGTCGGATGCCGCCCTCAAATCCGGCAAGAAGGCCGCCACGCACCGCTACCGGGGTGAGTCCCTCTACCTCAAAGGCGATCTGGAGCCCGCCATCCACCAAATGCAATACGCCCTGCGCACCCCCGGGATCGGTTTCCACGAGGCATCCGAGATACAGGCCCGGCTTGACATCCTGGAGGAAGAGCAGGAGGAGGCGGAAAAGGATAAGTCGAAATTCAAGTCCAAATCCAAGAAGGATGAGCGCTAGCGGCCGGGCGCTGCTTGATCGGTGGGCGCCGGATGGCCGCCGGCCTTGACCAAAATCGTTTTGCAGCCAGGAGTGGCTGGGGTAATCTAGCCCGTGATCCAGGACAAACAGGGTCTGCGGACGCGGCCAACCGCCACGACCCACTCCCCTCCCCGGCGGCCCTTCGCCACCGGACTCAAGTCAGCCGGATCCTTCATCGGTATCCGGGACCTCAACCTCATGACAATGCTCGACAGGAGACTTTCATGATCGATGCAAAACGCAGAATTCTGCTCAAGGGCTCCCTGGCCGCCAGCGCCATCGGCGTGGCAATCGGGGCCGGACTGCTGTCACCCCGCCTGGTGCTGGCCGCCTGGCCCGAGGCGGCCTTCAACGCCCAAAACCTGGACGATGCCCTCAAGGGCCTGCTCGGCAGTGTCGCCCATGAGCCCAGCGACAAGATCGACCTCAAGGCCCCGGACATCGCCGAGAATGGCGCCGTGGTCCCGGTCACGGTCGAAACGACCCTGGAGGGCGCCACCTCCATCAGCCTGGTCGCCTCTGGCAACATGATGCCCCTGGTCGCTTCCTTCGAGTTGGGCAAGGGCACCCTGCCCTTCATCTCCACCCGCGTCAAGATGGGCAAGACCGCCAACCTCATCGCCCTGGTCAAGGCCGGCGACAAGGTCTATAGCACTTCCAAGGAAGTCAAGGTCACCGTCGGCGGTTGCTGATTCCGGCTCATGGCCGGATCACCCACAACGAATATGATTGCGAGGTAGCAGAGCATGGCATCCCAGATGAAGATCAAAGCCAAGATCAAGGGCGATGTGGTCGAGGTCAAGGCCCTCATGACCCACCCCATGGAAAACGGCATGGGCAAGGATAAGGAGTCGGGTGAAGTCATCCCGGCCCATTTCATCCAGAACGTCGTCGCCAAGGTGGGCGATCGTACCCTCCTAACCGCCCTCTGGAGTGGCGGCGTTTCCAAAAATCCCTATCTGTCCTTCAAATTCACCGGCGCGGCCAAGGGTGAGAAGCTCGAGATCTCCTGGACCGACAACAAGGGCGCGACCGAGAGCGAGACCGCCGAGATCGAATAAGGGGTTGTTTGCATGGCGAGGGGGTGGACCGAGTCCCGCCCGTACCCCTCGCCACTCCTGCCTTATTACGGCCGGTCAGCAGGGCCCATGATAGGGATGCGGCCCACCATCCGGACGGGTCCGAAAGCGTTTATAAGACCAGACATACTGTTCCGGGCAAATCCCCACGCAGGCCTCCACGCCGCGATTGAGGGCCCTGGCCGCCGTTTCGTCATCCTCCGCATCGACCCCCTCCGGCGCC
>JBGAUK010000131.1:0-6469 GCA_044228695.1 Chromatiaceae bacterium
GCCCAGGTCGTGGTCGGCGTGGAAGCGGTCTGCGTTGGCACCGACATGGCGCAACTGATCCCTATGGTCGAGCAGGTCGCGGCGCGCTACGGCCAGAGCCCCCAGGAATGGCTGGTCGATGGCGGCTATCCGGCCCACGAGCAGCTCGACCAAGCCGCCGAGCACACCACGGTCTTGAGTCCCGTGCCCAAGTCAAAGGACCCCGAGGCCGATCCCCACGCTCCCAAGAAAGGCGACAGCACAGCCGTAGAAGACTGGCGCAAGCGCATGGGGACCGAGGAGGCCAAAGCGATCTACAAAGAGCGCGCCGCCACGGCCGAATGCGTCAACGCCCAGGCCCGCGAACGTGGCCTGACGCGGTTTCGGGTACGCGGGACGGCCAAGGTACGCTGCGTCCTCCTGCTGCATGCCCTCGCCCACAACCTGATGCGCACCCTCGCCTTGGCGCCCCACCTGGCTTGGTACGGGAGAGGTGCGTCTGCGGAACCCGCCATGAAAACATAAGATATTGAAATAAAAGGACCCGTCATGCGGGCGCGCGTTTCGCCCGACCCCTGAGCGGGTCCACGCCCGCCGCCGCCACGAGAGCGGCCAGCCTTGCCTAGCTACGGAATGGGCGAGGCCCGATTACGGTGGTGGTAGCGGAATCGAATTGTTCACAACCTCTGAGGGGACAACGCTTCGAGTCGAGGTCATCACCCTCTTCTCGTCGTCCATACCAACCTCATCTACTACATCACCATGATAGAGATGAGGTGGAGCACAAAAAAATCCGGGAGATGTGCTTAGCAGCCCTCCCACTTCGGTTAAATACTCCCGCATTCTTCCGTAAGGTGCCTCGTAACACGCTGTGGCGGCGTACTACCCGAGGACACCTAGATGAACGACTCTCCCCCTGATCGCGTGGCCGATTTTCGGCCCCTCCGTGCCTGGGTCGCCGATTGTGGCGGCGAGGCTTTCTCCACCTTTTCGGCGGCCGAGTGGTTCATTCGGCGCAACCGCGACCGCCTGCTGGCGTCGGGGCAATTCATTGTGCGCAAGGGATCCGCCGGGAGCCTGGTGGGCCCCCGCTTTGATGCCGTGGTGCTCGACATCCTGCGGGAAGAGAGCCGGAGGGAAGCAGCAGGAGTGCCCGTAGCAGGGACCGGCGCCGCGCCCGCCGGGAACATCCCCGTCATGGCCAGAATTTGATCCAGCGCAACAAAAAGGGCGCTAAGCCATGCCCGGCCGCGCCCTTTCAAAATCCTGACTATGGTATATTTGAGCCGTCTCGAGAGGGCTTGGCGGCCCTGCCCGAGTAAAGCACCGACTGGTCTAGAGTCCGTGCACCGGCGTGATGATTCTATCCCAACCCCTGGGACGCTGTCGCGCCTTTGCTCGCCCTCCCCAGTCGCACCCAAAACCCTTTTTTGGAATGCGACATCATGAACAACCTCTCTCTCGTTTCCCCCGGCGCCATCGCTGACCTGAACGCGCGGATTGATCGCGCCCTGACCCACCAGGACCGCAGCGCCCTGGCCGGCGTCCGCGCCGTCGTCACCTGGCTGGCCAGCTTCTCGCCCACCACCGACATTCGCCAACTCCAGGCCCGCACCGAGGCCGCCGCGCGCTTCGTGGGAGGGCATGGCCATGTCTGAGCCAACCCTAAACCCCCTTGATGAATTTGCCCGTCACCAACGCGACGAACTTGGCCGCTGCGTCCGCCATGCGGCCAGGTTGGCCAGCCACCTGGCAGTCACCAAGCATCATCCCGACTTGCTGGTCCTGTTACGCGATCTCGTCCTTGACGTAGAAAACCTGTGGCTGATTTGCGATGAGGACGACGACCAGGAGGGTCCGCCTCATGACTGACCCCCTCCGGGTCGCCGCCCTGGCCCATGCCGGGGCGAAGCGCCGCATCTTTCCTTGCAAAGCGAACAAGACACCGCTGACTCGCCATGGTTTCAAGGAGGCATCCTGCGACCCGGCCCGGATCGGGGCCTGGTGGGATGCCCACCCCCAGGCCCTGATCGGCCTACCCACTGGCCTCGTCAACAAGGTCTTCGTCTTGGACATCGACAACGACGCCAGCACCGGCAAGGACGGGGACGCGTCCCTGGCCGCCTTGATCCGGGCCCATGGCCCTCTCCCGGAGACCGTGGAGGCCATGACCCCCCGGGGCGGGCGCCATCTCTACTTTGTCCACCCGGGACCGACCTGGGAGGTCCCCAACTCCGCCAGCAAGCTGGGGCCGCACATCGACGTGCGGGGCGATGGGGGCTATGTCATCGTCGCGCCCTCGGTCTTACCCGACGGCAGGTTCTATGCCTGGGAAGGCTCCAGCGACCCCACCGATGGCATGCGCGCCGCCCCGGCCCCTGACTGGCTACTGGCCCTGGTGGCCCGCCCCAAGGGGCAACCCGGGCCTGTTGACGGGTTGTCTCCACGCGGAGACAACCGCATCCCCCCCGGCCGCCGCAACGCGGAAATCTTCCGGCTGGGGCGGTCACTCCGCGCCAAGGACCTGTCCGATACGGGTGTCCTGGCCGCCCTACGGGTCGAGAACCAGGTCCGTTGCGATCCGCCCCTGGCGGAGGAGGAGCTGCAACAGATCGCCGCCAGCGTCTGCACCGTACCACCGGGGCCGAGCACTCCCCGCGCCGCGAACGTGGACATCGTCTCTCCCGACCCCTGGCCCCCCATGGGCGACTTGTCCGCCGTGGAGCCCCCGGCACCTTACCCCGTGGATTATCTGCCACCCGTCGCCAGGGCCGCCGTGACCGAGTACCAGCAATGGGGTCGCCAGCCCATGGCCATGGTCGCCATGTCTGCCCTGGCGCAGATGGCCCTGGCCTGCCAGGGCCTGGCCGATGTGGCGCGTAACGAGCACCTGGTGTCCCCCTGTAGCCTGAATTTTTTGGTGATGGCCGAGAGTGGCGAGCGCAAAACCGCCGCTGACAAGGTCTTTGGCCGCGCCGCCCGGGAGTGGCAGGGCGGGGAGCGGAAAGACCGCCTGCCCGAATTCCGCCGCGCCAACGGCATGCACAAGTCCTGGCTCTCCCGGGTGGACGGGGTCAAAAAGCGTATTTCGGCCCTGTCCGGCAAGGACGACCGGGGCGACGATGAGGCCCTCCGCCAGTTGGGCGAACGGCTGGTGGAGCTGGAGCAGAACCCCATCTTCGCCCGGCCGCTGCCGCTACTGGCCTATGAGGACGTCAATTCCGCGAGCCTGGCGTATGCCCTGGCCACCGGCTGGCCCAGCGCGGGCCTATTCTCCGACGAGGGCGGGGCCATGGTGGGAGGCTCAGGCATGGGGACGGACAACGCGACCAGCCTCCTGGCCCTGCTGAATATCTTGTGGGATGGCCGCGAATTTGTTCCGACCCGAAAGATGGCCGCCGTGGCTGAGCTGCGGGGTCGCCGCTTCTCGGCTTTTCTCATGGTGCAGCCTGAGTTGTTGCTGAAACTGCTCGAGCGCGGGGCCAGAGAACTCGGCTTTGTGGCCAGGTTCCTGCTGGCGGCCCCGGCGTCAACCATGGGGACGCGCCTCTATCAGGATCCACCCCCCGACTGGCAGGCCATGCCAGCCTTTGACGGCGCCGTCACTCGCCTTCTGAAGTCCGACCTACCCATTGATACCGGAGGGGAGGACAAGGGCCTGCTGATGCGTCTCAAGCCCCCGGTTATGCACCTTAGCCCCGCCGCCAAACGGGCCTATGTCGAGTATCACGATGCGGTCGAGGGCGAGCTGTGCCGCTTCGGCGCCTACGATGCCGTCAAGGACGTGGGCAGTAAGAGCGCGGAAAACGCCTGCCGTATCGCCGCCGTCTGCCAGATCTTTGCCCAGGGCGGCCCGACCCCGGAGGTGGATGAAACCCATATGCGGGCCGGGATCGCGATCGCCGCCTGGCACCTGGAAGAGGCCAAACGGCTGTTCCTGGAGGTGGACGCGCCGCAAAACCAGACCGATGCCCGGGAGCTGAGCGCCTGGCTGGCGGGGAAGGGCCAGGAGCTGGCGGATAACAACGGCGAGCCCCTCATTGACCGCGCCGGCGAGCTGGCCCTGCGGGATATCCAGCGCCGCGGGCCCAACCAGGTCCGCGACAGCCTGCGTCGGGATGCGGCCCTCGAGGTCCTGGTGGAGGCTGGACACGTGCGCCTGCTGTCCCGGGGCAAGCAAAAGCGCCTGGTCATCCATCCCGAATTGCTGTCCAGACAATGAGTTGCCAACTGTCGCAACCTGTCACAACCGGGTTGCGACAGTTGACGGCCCGGGAGGGCCCGTCGTTGCTCAGTTGCCCCCCAAGTGTCGCAACTGTCGCAACTGTCGCAACCCCCCCTATAAGTAGAAATTTAACCCTTTTTTTTTAGCCCATTCTGCGACATGACCAGCCCCTTAGCCCGATTCATGGCCCCCAGAGCCCTCCCCGCAACCTGCCCACCCCTTGCGACAGTTGCGACAGTTGCGACAGTTGGCTCATCGCCCGCCCGGCGTTTGTGGCTGATTCACCACCATGATGGCCGCTGGGTGTCGCACTCATTCTGCCCCCCAGCCAGCCGGGATGAGGTCGCTGGCTGGTATCCCGAGGCCTTGAGCATCGAACCCGAGGAGATCGCCGATGAAGTTCTGTGAGCTGCGCCAGATCATTGCCCGCGAGCTTGGCCAGGAGCAGGCCCGGGACCTCGCCGCGACCATTTGCCGCGAGTGCTCCGGCGAAACCGTCTATTTCCCCAAGCGCCCGGCTCCGCCCGAGATCGGCCCGCGCGACACGCCCAAGACGATCCAGGCCCGCTTCCATGTCTGCCGGCAAACCGCCCACAACTGGCTGAAGCGTCCGCCCCGCCGCTAACTTGTCCAATCCTTCCCTTAAATGTGGCCATCGGTATGTGCAGAATCTTGACATCACCCGCCAGCCACCGAGCAAAAAATGTCAGCCGCTTACCAGATTCAAAGATTCCGCGAAAACTACCGCCTCAGCCAATCCCAGCTTGGCCTACTGATCGGTAAATCCCGCGCCACCGTCGCCAGCTATGAAAATGGCGCCACCGAGGCCGATGGCGCCGTCACTGGCCTGTTGCGCCTCCTGGACGGCCGGCCGACGCGTGAAATCATCGGCATGATGAGCAATGCCCAGAATCCGAGCGAACTGGATCCCGACCTGGAACTGAAGAAACTCGAGCACTTCCTGATTGACGATGCCAAGACGGTTTCCAAGCCGGTCCGGGCGGATGATCCCGAATCGCCCTGGCGTACCTATCGCGGCGCAGCAACCCGCCGTTTCAACCTGGCCACCATCGAACGATTGGGTCAGGCTACTGTGCCCGCCGCTTCTGGTGGCTACCTGACGACGGAGGCAACCCGGGAAGCCTTGGGGCCCCTGGCGATCAATTCCCGGCTGTCACGGCTGGGCGCCAATTACGTCGGCGCCGACAGCACTATCACCGACTTCCGAATCCCGATGATCTCGGATCCGGCCGCCTATTGGATCCGGGAAGGCGAGGCCATGCCCGAGGTCGCCGTCTCCTTCGCCGCTGAAAATGTCGGCTACACTACCGTGGGCACTTCCTTGGCCTTGAGTCGCCGCCTGCTGCAACTGACGGGCGGGGCCGGGATGAAATCCATTGCCCAAGCCATGAGCCGTAGCCTGGCCAGGGAAGTAGATCGCGCCATCCTGATCGGATCCGGCACGGCCCCCGAGCCCATGGGTATCGTCAACCATCCGGGCCTGGTGCAGCTTGACTGCGCCACCGCCTCTTTCGACGCGCGATTCTATGAGGCCATCGAGACGCTCGAGAACCATGGTGTCAACAGCGAACGGCTGTCCATCATCGTCAACCCAGGAACGAAAAAGGATCTTAGCCAGATTGGCACCGACCAGGCCGAACTCGAGGCCTGGGTTATCACTCCTGGCCCGCGCGGCCCGCTACAGTCATTCCGCGGCCTCCCCGGCGTGGCCTTGCCGAACTATCCAGCCGGGCGCCTCCTGATCGGTGATTTCAGCCAGATCACTGTCCGCGTGTCTTCCGAAATCGAACTCAAGATCCTTGATGCCAGCCGGGCGGATGGCGCCCATGTGCTCTATGCCTTCCTGGACCTGGCCATCGAGAACCCATACGCCAGCCAGGCCTTCGTGGAGCTGACCAATGTCTTCCCCGGATAGTTGGGATGGCGTCCTTGACGATCGGCTTATGGCAGACCTTGGCCATTTCTGGGCAGGACGTAACAGCGCCGGTAAGGTCATCGTCGGTGTGCCAGGCCTGGCCAACGTCGTCTATCTCGAGTATCTGCCGCGCGCCCTGACCAGCCGCTACCAGCTTGAGGGCCCAGCCCTGGAGGCCGCCCGCGAGCAGGTCATGGCCCAGATCCGCGCCGAACTCGCACCACCCAAGCGCGAGCGCCGCGAGCCCTGCTGGCACGGCTAATCTGTTCTAGCCCGCCGTCGCTGGCCGTCCCCGCGGGCGGCGGCGGGAGTTCTGGGTCATGCCCAGG
>JBGAUK010000132.1:0-6401 GCA_044228695.1 Chromatiaceae bacterium
TTCATACAGCCCTGCCGGCGTGGCGACTGCATCCCTGCTGTCGACACCCCCGCCCGCCGCCACCCGCCCCCCCTTTACGCTCGAAGACGTTATGGCTCTCGATATATCCGCAAGCGACACCCCAGATGCTGACAATGAATTCCCTGCCCTGGGACGCTGCTAGCCCGGCTCCGCTCCTCGGGCCCCGGGATCTTCAGATCTGGATCATTCCGTGCGGCGCCGACAATGGGGATCCCGAGGCCCTCTGGCCGCTGCTGTCGGGCGCGGAGCAGGCTCGGGCCGATCGCCTCCTGGCGCCGGGACACCGCGCGGCCTATATCCGCGCCCATGCGGGGCTCCGGCTCATCCTGGCAGCTCCGCTTGCCACCCCGCCCGCGCTCCTTGAGTTTCAGCAGGGGCCTCAGGGCAAACCCGCGGTCGCCGGTGCCCTGGAATTCAACCTGACCACTAGCGGCGATTTGGCCCTTGTCGCCATGCGCTGGAGTCAGGCGGTGGGCATCGACTGCGAGCGACCGACGACCAACCGCAACCTGCTGGGGATTGCGCGCCGGCTCTTTTCGCCGGGGGAGATGGCGCGGCTGCTTGCCGCTAGCGAGGCGGAACGCCCTGCCCTCTTCATCCGTTTCTGGACGGCACTGGAGGCCAGCGTCAAGCTGGATGGGGGCGGCCTGTTTCAGCCCGTCAGGCACGGCGGCACCCGGCCGGAAATCATCCATTTCGAGCCGCAACCGGGCTATGTGGCCGCCCTTGCGAGCCGGGAGACTCCGCCCTTGGCCGCCTGGACGGCGCGGCGTCTGCTCTTCCCAGGCTGACCGCTCATTGACCGGCCGCCGGGCCAAGCGGCTGCTACAATTGCGCCTCCCCCCGGGCAGCAGTCCCGACCTCTCCACCCACGGGTCCAGCTACCCTTAACCCTCCCGGCCATGTCCCACCCCAGGAACCCCAGATGTTTGAATTGCCATTGCTGATAAAGGCCCTGATCCTCGGCATCGTCGAGGGACTGACTGAATTCCTCCCGATTTCATCGACCGGCCACCTCATCATTGCCGGCAGTCTGCTCGACTACACCAACGATCAGAGCAAGGTCTTTGAGATCGTCATCCAGTTCGCGGCGATTCTGGCGGTCTGCTGGCTGTATCGAACCCGGCTGCTGGGGGTGGTCAAGGGGATGTGGGCGCCGGGGCCCGAGCAGCGTTTCGCCCTCAACATCCTGATCGCCTTCATGCCGGCGGCGGTGCTGGGCTTTCTGCTGCACTCCCTGATCAAGGCCCACCTCTTCAATCCCATTTCCGTGGCCTTCGCCCTGATCGTGGGTGGTTTCGTCATCCTCTGGGTAGAAAAGCGCGACTTGCCGGTGCGGTTCGCCTTGGTGGAGGACATCACCTGGCGGGAGGCCCTGAAGGTGGGCTTTGCCCAGGCCATCGCCATGTTCCCCGGCGTCTCCCGGGCGGGGGCCACCATCATGGGTGGCGTCTTTTTTGGGTTATCCCGCCAGGCGGCGACCGAGCTGTCTTTCTTCCTCGCCATTCCCACCATGCTGGCCGCCACCGCCCTAGACGTTTACAAGGCCCGCGATATCCTCACCCTGGATGACGTCCCGGTCTTCGTGGTGGGTTTCGTGGCGTCTTTCGTCTTTGCCATGCTGGCCATCAAGGGCCTGCTGCGTTTCATCTCTCACCACAACTTCAACGCCTTCGCCTGGTACCGTATCGTCTTTGGGCTGATCGTGCTGGGCACCGCCTATACGGGGCTGGTTGACTGGCATTCGTAAGATCGGCACGGCAAGTGCGTGGCGGGTGCTTGACAGCCAGGGGTGGCGCTGACTTTAAAGTCGCCCCCCGATTCAATGCGCGAACCTCTGACCTAAAATCAAAGAGAGACAAAAATGAACAGATTTTCAAAAATGGCGGGCTACTTTGGTTTGACGGCCTGCCTGTCCGCGCCCTTGGCCCAGGCACAGCATTATGTCCTGTCGTGCAAGGATATCGTCCTTAAAGACGGCCTTCTGGAGCTTTCCTGCCTGGCGGATAATGGGAGCTTTAAGCGGAATACCGTCAATCTTAATTGCCTGATAGCCAATGAGTCGGGAAAGCTCGACTGGGATGATTGTGGCGGCTATTCCTTTTCCTGCAGAGACTACTGGTTGGACAGCTTCAGATACGTCGGAGCAAAATGCAAAGCCCCTTGCTATTGGCCGGGGTCGGAAGCGTGCGAAACGACTTCCAAGATTGATTTGACGGAAAAGCTTTACAACCTGGATGGGGTCATTCAGATCAGGTAACCGGGATGATCTGGTAACAGACGGCGACTGGTCCCTATTCCCGATCCAACCCCAGCGCCAGGTCGGCGGCGATATCGTCCAAGTCTTCCAGCCCGACGGCGACGCGAATGAGGCCTTCGCCGATACCGGCGCGGGCGCGTTCCTCCGGGCTGAGGCGGCCGTGGGTGGTGGAGGCGGGGTGGGTGATGGTGGACTTGGTGTCACCCAGGTTGGCGGTGATGGAGAGGAAGCGGGTAGCGTCGATGACCCGCCAGGCGGCTTCCCGGCCGCCGCGCACCTCGAAGGCGACGATGCCGCCGCCGGTGCGCTGCTGGCTGCCGACCAGGTGATGTTGCGGGTGGGAGGCGAGGCCGGGATAGTGGACGCGCTCGATGGCGGGGTGGACGGTCAGCCACTCGGCCAGGGCCTGGGCGGCGCGGGCATGGGCCAGCATCCGCAGTTCCAAGGTCTCCAAGCCCTTGAGGAAGACCCAGGCGTTGAAGGGGCTCATGCTGGGGCCGGCGGTGCGGATGACGCCCAGGACCTCCTCGCCGACCCGCTGGGCATCGCCGACCACGGCCCCGCCCAGACACCGGCCCTGGCCGTCCAGGTACTTGGTGGCGGAGTGGATGACCAGGTCGGCGCCCAGGCTGAGGGGCCTTTGCAGGGCGGGGGTGCAGAAGCAGTTGTCCACCACCAGGAGGCAGCCGTGGGCGTGGGCCAGGTCCGCCAGGGCGCGGATGTCGGCCATCTCCGTCAGGGGATTGGAGGGGGTCTCCAGAAAGAGGAGCCGGGTGTTGGGCCGGATGGCCGCCGCCCAGGCGTCCAGATCCGGCAGGTCCACGTAGCTGGTCGCCACGCCGAAGCGGCCCAGGTACTTGTTGAAGAGGACTGTGGTGCTGCCAAAGATGGCGCGGGAGGAGAGGACATGGTCGCCGACCTTGAGCAGTCCCAGGCAGGTGGCGAGGATGGCGGCCATGCCGGAGGCAGTGGCGACGCAGCTCTCACCACCTTCCAGGGCCGCCAGGCGTTCCTCGAAGGCCCGCACCGTGGGATTGGTGAAACGCGAGTAGATGTTGCCCGGCTCGTCCCCGGCGAAGCGCGCCGCCGCCTCCGCGGCCGTGGCGAAGACAAAGCTGGAGGTGGCGAAGATGGGCTCGCTGTGCTCCCCTTCGGCCGTGCGATGGTGGCCGGTGCGGATCGCCCGGGTGGCGAAGCCCATCTTGTCCAGGGGATCAGGATCAGGCATTGTTATAGAGTTCGATGCCGGACTCGCAGAGGCTGTGCCGGCTTTCCTGGACGACATCATTGCGCATGGCCTCCAGTTGCCGGAGATAGACCTCGGTCACGTCACCCGTAACATAGTCGCTATCGAAGACCGAGGTATCGAAGCGGTCCACGTCGCTCTTGCCCTTTTTCTGGACGGCGTCGATCAGGTCCTCCAGATCCTGGAAGATGAGGCGGTCCGCGCCCAGGACCAGGCGGATCTCCTCCTCGCTACGGCCATGAGCGACCAGCTCGCTAGCGGCGGGCATGTCGATGCCATAGACGTTGGGATAGCGCACCGGTGGCGAGGCGGAGGCGAAATAGACCCGGCGGGCACCGGCTTCCCGCGCCATCTGGATGATCTGCTGGGAGGTGGTGCCCCGGACGATGGAATCATCCACCAGCAGGACATTCTTGTTGCGAAATTCCAGATCGATGGCGTTGAGCTTCTGGCGCACCGATTTCTTGCGCACCTGCTGGCCGGGCATGATGAAGGTGCGGCCAATATAGCGGTTCTTAATGAAACCCTCGGCGTAACTCACCTCCAGGGCCTGGGCGAGTTGGAGCGCCGCGGTCCGGCTGGTGTCCGGAATGGGGATGACGACGTCGATGTCATGATCATCCCCCCACTCCCGCCGAATCTTGGCCGCCAGCCGACGCCCCATGCGCGAACGGGCCTTGTGGACGGAGATATTGTCAATGAAGGAGTCCGGCCGGGCGAAATAGACGAACTCGAAGATACAGGGCGAGAGGACAGGCCGCGGGGCGCATTGGTGCTTGTACAGATGGCCCTTGACGTCGATGAAGACGGCCTCGCCCGGGGCGATATCCGCGATCAGTTTGAAGCCGAGGGTATCCAGGGCCACGCTCTCCGAGGCGATCATGTACTCCTCGCCCAGGGCTGTCTCGCGCTTGCCATAGACGACGGGACGGATGCCATGAGGGTCGCGGAAGCCAAAGACGCCAAAGCCGGGGATCATGGCCACCGCCGCGTAACCGCCCTGGCAACGCCGGTGAACGCGGGTGATGGCGCGGAAGACATCTTCCTCGTCGATACGCAGCTTGCCCTCGATCTGCAACTCGTGAGCCAGGACATTGAGGAGAATTTCTGAATCCGATTCGGTATTGATGTGGCGCAGGTCCTCCGCGAAGAGGTCGTGCTTGAGGGCATCCGCATTGGTCAGGTTGCCGTTATGGGCCAGGACGATACCGTAGGGCGAATTGACATAGAAGGGCTGGGCCTCGGCGGAACAGGAGACCCCAGCGGTGGGGTAGCGGACATGGCCCAGGCCCATGTTGCCCCGCAACTGGATCATGTGGCGGGTTTGAAAGACATCCCGCGCCAGACCCATATCCTTGCGTAAGTGGAGTTTTTCGCCCTCGCAGGTGACGATGCCGGCGGCGTCCTGGCCCCGATGCTGGAGGACCAGCAGGGCGTCGTACAAGGATTGGTTGACGGGACCCTTACCAACAATACCGACGATACCGCACATGAACCACCTCGTTGTTGGGGCGTTAGAATCATTGGCTTTTCAGGTGCCGGGTCACAGGGTCCGGACGCGATCTTCCACTTGGGGCGGCACTTCCGCCAAAACCCGCTCGGCCAGGACCTGGAAGCGTCCAATCAACCGGGAGTCTTGCCAGGCCTGCTGATCCGCCAGCGGCGTCAGGGCGCCGAGAAAGGCCAGCATGGCGATGATGAGGGCACCGCGTACCAGGCCAAAAAGGGCGCCCAGCAGCCGGCTAGTACCGCTCAGGCCCGCCAGTTCCACCAAGGAGGTCAGGAGATAGCCCACTAGGCCTCCCACCATCACCAGCCCCAGGGCCGTGAGCAGGTAGGCCGCGGCGGCACGGCTGGTATCGCCGGGGAGCCAGGGGGCGAGTTCGGGTTCCAGGAGCGGGTAAAGGCGCCAGGCCAGCAGCAGGGCCAGGGACCAGATGACCAGGGACAGCAACTCTCGCACCAGGCCCCGCCCCAGGCCGATCAGGGCCGAGAGGGCGATGAGGCCCAGAATGCCGGCGTCGATCCAGTTGAGGGTCATCGGGAGGCTAGCGTCGGCATGGCATGGCGCAGTCTTCCTGACTATCCAGGCCCTAGTACCTCTGCACCTGCCCGGACTGGCCAGTCTTGTCGCGCACGGAGGCGGCCAGGGCATCGATATCTTTACGTTCCTGTCGGGGCCCAACACGAACCCGAAAATAGGTCTTGCCGTTGACCTCCGCCGCCTCAACAAAGGCCGGAAAGCCCTTGGACTTGAGATTCCCCGCCATCTCGTCGGCCTTGGCGCGTTCCGAGAGGCTGGCCACCTGAAAGACCCAGCTGGCACCCGTCTTCTTGGGCCCCGGATCGGCGGGCTTGGCGGCTTCCTTTTCCTTGGCGGGCTCCTTGGGGACATCCTTGGGGGCTACCTTGGTGATCTCTTTCTTGGTCTCCTTGGGGATATCCCTGGCAACCTCCTTCTTGGTCTCCTTGGGAGCCTCCTTGGCCGCCGGCTTGGCGGCTTCCTTGGGCTTTTGGGCCTCGGGGCCCTTGGGCGGCTTGGTCACCGGCATATCGACCCGAGAGGCCGAACCCTGACCCGCCATGTCGCGCTCGGAGGACGTCAAGAGATCGGGTGGCGGCAATTCAGTGATGGTCGCCAGGGGAGACTGCTTAGCAGGCTGGCGAAACTCGACATCCATCTCCGGGCGAGCCTGATCCCTCGACGCCACATCCGAGGCCGGGGGGGGCACCGGGGGCTTGGGGTCTTCCTCCAGCACCATGGGCACAAAGGTAACGAGCAGGACCACGACAACCGTGGCCCCGATCAGACGTCGCTTGGACCCTTCCTCCATCGCGTTCTCCCTGGGGCGCCTTGGTCCTTTTGTCAGACAT
>JBGAUK010000133.1:0-6374 GCA_044228695.1 Chromatiaceae bacterium
AAGCCCTATACCCCTGGCGCCTTTTTCGCCGCGAAGACCGCCCGATCGAGTGGCCTTTGTTTTGAGTAGAAAACACCGCGCCGACCCTGATCCAGGTGATCAAGGTCGTGGATCTCTCCAACCTGCGGCCAGATCAGGTTCAGAAAGCTATCTTCATGGCGTTCGTAGCAGCGCGGCACAAGACCCAGAGATTCGTGCCCTTGCTCTGACGAAAGCGCCAAGACAAAAGCCCCATCAGCCCGCTCCTGGGTCTGTGGGGAACGCCTGCCGCATTGCGTGAACAAAGGCAATCGCTTGAGAAACCGCCCATGCAGCATGTTTGTGATCCACCGTCTCCCCCTTGTAATCGGCAACAAGGCGAATCTCCTCGGCGCGGTTCAGTGCGCGTCCGAGTTCCAGTGAGACTCGCCCTGGCTTGACTAGGTGCAGGCTGAAGGCGGCAATGACCCCGCCGTGGGTCCGTGGGACTTCCGCGCCGCTCTGCACGCCCGCGGCGAGTAGAGCGGCCCTGGCTGCATCGAACATGGCGTAGTAGGCGCGATTACAGGCACCATCCAGATCGCCGGTATTGAGCAGCAATTGCGCCGATTCCGCCGCACGGATTGCCTTTGCCATCAACTCGGTCGCGGTCAAAGGCGTATACCTTCCCGGCTGATATTCGTCAGCAACCTGGGATTAGAGTACGACTCCGGATGTGTCCACTCGGCATCCCAAATAGGCAACGGCTGGATGCGGATTCCGGTCTCAAGCAAAACATCATAGGCGACATCGGACAGGTCCAGTTTAGTATCAAGAAAATCGACCCGCGCTCCGCTCAGCAGGACCGCGACATCGGCGTCGCTGTCCGCGCGAAAATCGCCCCTGGCGCGACTACCGAACAGGTAGGCACCGCTGACGGCGTAACGCGCCGAGACCCGCCCCAGAAAGAGACGCACGGCCTGAAGCGTAGGAGAAGCAAGCTCAGGGTTGTCGCCTTTTTTGTCGGTCACAGACCTATCTCCTATTCGATAAGAGCGATGCGGTTGGCAGAACGTCCAACAGCTCGAGGATAGACGACCCGCCCCTCCCGCAGTGCCCAAAACAGGGCGGATCCTGGCTGGTTGCCCCAGCGCTCCACCTCGGCGCGGGAGTACACCAGGATATCGACCGGAATACGCAGCGGACGCACCAAGCCCCGCAGGCGCACCATCTCCGCGGCACGATCCGGGACCTCGGTCTCAATGACCAGCAGGTCGAGATCGGACTCCACCCGCGCCTCCCCACGGGCATGGGAACCGAAGACGAGGATGCGCTCGGGTTGGGCCGCTTTCGCGAGCCGCTCCACGGCCGCGGCTATCTGGGGTTGCGTGATCATTTGCCCTGACTGTCATTGGCTATACCCCACCACTCTAGGGAGGTAACGCAACCCCGTCCAGCCGGCGACAGGGTTATCGACGCTGAAGAAGTCGCTCCCCGAGGCCGTCAATCCACCCCTCCGAACGCCAGTGTGCGCTAAAATGCCCCCCATGTTGACCTATCCCGATATCGACCCCGTCGCCCTGGCCCTGGGCCCCCTCAAGATCCACTGGTACGGGCTCATGTACCTGATCGGCTTTGGCGCCTTCTGGGCCCTGGGCCGTTACCGCGCCCGGCGGCCGGATTCGGGCTGGACCGCCCCGATGGTGGACGACCTCCTCTTTTATGGCGTGATCGGCGTCATCGTCGGTGGCCGCCTGGGCTACATGCTCTTCTACAGCTTCGACCAGATCCTCGCCAACCCCCTCAATCTGCTGAAGGTCTGGCAGGGCGGCATGTCCTTCCATGGTGGTCTCATCGGCGTCCTGATCGCCATGACGCTCTTCGGGAGCCGGCGCGGGCTCGGCTTCTTTCAGGTCACGGACTTCATCGCCCCCCTGGTGCCCCTGGGCCTGCTGGCCGGACGCATCGGCAACTTCATCAATGGCGAACTCTGGGGCCGGGCCACGGAGGCCGCCTGGGGTGTGCGCCTGCCCTGCCCGCGCTTTCCGGAACAGTGCCGCGACCTGCCCCTCGGGACCGAATGGAGTCTGGCCCTGCACCCCTCGCAACTCTACGAGGCGGTCCTGGAAGGGCTGGCGCTATTCCTCATCCTCTGGATCTACTCCCGTCGCCCACGCCCGACCATGGCCGTGTCTGGACTTTTTCTTCTCTGCTATGGCCTCTTCCGGGGCTTGATAGAGTTGGTGCGGGTGCCGGACAGCCACATTGGCTACCTGGCCTTCAACTGGCTCACCATGGGCCAGCTCCTGAGCCTGCCCATGATCCTGGCGGGCATCCTCCTCCTCGTCCTGGCTTATCGGCGTTCGGCTACGACTTGACCCAACCCGCCTTTCCCCCGACATAGGTATACGTCCGGGCCTGGGGCGGGTTGCCAGTGGGCCCCAACCCCTTGACGCCAGAGACCTCTCGTCGTTTACTTTAAGTATTGTAATGAACTGACTGAACCGAGTAGTGGTATGACCTCTAATCCCTTGTTTAGCTTAGACTCCTCCGCGATGGGCTTCGCCAGGGCCGGCGCCCTGGTCTGCGCGGCCCTATGTCTGACGACCTGGCTGGCGGGCTGTTCCACGACCAAGGATACCGCGCCGGCCAAGTTGGCGACCGCCGACGAGGTGGTGGTGGACAAGTCTGATCGCCGCCTGAAGCTGATGAAGGGCGGGCAGGTGATGCGGGAATACCGCGTCGCCCTCGGCAAGGACCCGGTGGGTCCCAAATTCCGCGAGGGCGACCAGCGCACCCCGGAAGGCGTGTATGTTCTCGATTGGCGCAACCACAGAAGCAACTACTACAAGTCCCTGCACGTCTCCTATCCAAACCTTGATGATCGCCTGCGCGCCGAGGAGGCCGGTTACAAGCCGGGCGGCATGATCATGATTCACGGCAAGCCCAACTACATTCACTCGCCCACGGTGCTGGCCGAATATGACCGCCTCGACTGGACCAATGGCTGCATCGCGGTCAATAACAAGGAGATGGACGAGATCTGGCATGCTGTCAGGGATGGCACCACCATCCGTATCGTCCCCTAGGACCCCTGGTCGGCCACCCGCCGGCCCCCCTTACAAGGCCAACTCGATGCCGCTGACCAGGATGCCTGGCAGCAGGGCGCTCGCGGAGGAGCGGCCCTCGTAGGTCTCGGGGGAGACCAGGAGTTCCCGCTCCCGCGTCAGCCCTTCGAGGCGATCACCCAGCAGATGATAGAGGGAGTCGTCGAAGCGCATCGCCGTGACCGGTGCGATGGCTTTGCCGTTTTCCACCCAGAAGGTCGCGAAGCGGGTCATGCCCGTAATGCGGCAGTCGTTGCGGTCGGCATAGTTGAGATACCAGAGGTTCCCGATCGCCAGGCCGGTGTCCAGGCGGCGGGGCATCTCGGCGGTGGGGATATCGCCCGACTCCAGGGCCAGGGACTCCGGGCCCTCCCCGGCGGCGTTGACGGCCTGGCTATATTCCTTGGCGCTGCGGCTGTCCACCAGGCAATCCTGGTAGCGACCGCGGGCGATGAGGGTGACGGCCTCGGGCTTGACGAAACCTTCACCGGTGAAGCGGGTGGCCAGCCCCCGGGCATGCTCCTCGCGCAGGGTGACCCGGGGGTCCAGGTGGCGTTCGCCCCGCGCCAGGCGGAGCAGCGGCGTCTGGGCGGTCTTGTGGTCCTTGAGGCCAAAGCCACCCCAGGCCAGGAGGTCGAACAGCTCAGCCACCGCCGCCGGGGCCAGATAGGCGCGATAGCGACCCGGCGGGATGGCGCGGGCCGGGCGGGCCAGGATCTCCAGATCGCGGCGCACCCCCGCCAGCTTGGCGGCCAGGGCCTGGGGGTCCCAGACGAAACCGCTCAGATTGGCCTTGACCGCCTTGTCGCCCTCCCGGTAGCAACTGAAATCCAGATTGAAGCTGCGGCTGGCGTGCCAGTGGCGGTGGCCCAGGGAGCTGGCAAAGCCCGCGCTCAGCTCCCCGCTGGCCCAGATGCCGACCAGTTCCAGACCCTCGGCGGCGCGGTGCAGGTCGGCGATGGCCCCGGGGCCATCCCAATCCCCATCGGCACCTCCCCCGTTCAGGACCTGGTGGCTCGTGGAGGGCTCGGTCGCATAGTTGAGATAGGGATCCTCGGGAACATGGGGCAGCCGTTCCCGCAGGCGCTCTATCAGACCCAGGGCCCGGGCCAGGTCCTCATCCAGATCGCCGCTCAGATCGCAGCTTGCCTGGGCCTGGCGCCGACCCTCGATCAGATCCAGGCTCAAACTCCAGGCGCGCAGGCCGCCGGCCTGACGCACCCGATTGCCGTTGAGGCGCACGAAGTCCGAATCCTCGCCGTCCAGGTTGCACAGCAAGACCTCGCCGCCCCGCAAGGCTTGGGTCAGGCGGGTGGTGAGCTCGAAAAAGGCCGCGCCCCTCATTCCCCGCCTCCGAAGACCTCGACATCCCGAAAGAGGGCGGGCGGCGAGGCGTGTCCCACCTGCACAGCCTGATTGGGCTCGCCCTTGCCACAGGTATAGACACCCCGGACCTCCTGGCTGGCGGCGGCGCCGACCCCCGCCAGGGAGCGCCAAAAGCTTGCGGAGATGCCGCGATAACCTGGATTCCGCACCAGGCCGCCGAGCTCCCCGTCCTCGATCAGACGCCCCAGCTCGCAACCAAACTGGAACTTATTGCGGCTATCGTCGATGGACCAGGAGCGGTTGGTGTCCATGAGGACGCCCCTTTCGACCTGGCCAATGAGGCTGGCCAGACTGTCCTGCCCAGGCTCCAGGTTGAGATTGGCCATGCGATCGATGGGCGGCCGGTCCCAGGCGCAGGCGCGGGCGTTGGCCACGCCAGGCAGGCCGGAGCGGGCCTGGGACAGGCGGCTACCCAGGGGCCGTTCCAGGATACCGGCGCGGATCAGGACCTGGCGCTCCGCCAGGGTGCCCTCGTCATCGGCGACAGCGCTGGCGAGTTCGCCGGGGACGCTGGGGTCGAAGGTGACGTTGAGCAGCTCCGAGCCGTAGCGGTAGGACCCGAACATGTCCTGGGTGACGAAACTGGTGCCGGCGTAATTGCGCTCGTCGCCCAGGATGCGGTCCAGCTCCAGGGGGTGACCGATGCTCTCGTGGATCTGTAGCACCATCTGGCTCGGCATCAAAATCAGGTCACGGACGCCCACGGGGCACTCCGGGGCCGCCAACAGGGCGATGGCCTCCTCGGCGACTCGCTGGGCGTCCGCCCGGAAACCCACCCGGGCCAGGCGTTCAAGCCCGCCCTGCCCGCCCCAGTCGGCGCCGCCGCCGTGGCGGCTCTGGGTCTGGCTCCCCGCGTTGGCCACCGCCACCAGGCCGGAGGAGATTTGATCAAAGACCTGGCGAATCTCGCCCCCGTCGCTGGTGACCAGCAACTGCTGGACCCGCCGCCGGCCCAGCCAGGCGGTACTATCGACGATACGGTCGTCGATCTCCAAGGCCGCGCAGGCCTCCCGCAGCAGATCGAGCTTGGCCACCAGGCTCAGGGATTCCCAGGGCTCGGCGACGGTGCTGGCGTATTCCGCCCGCAGGCTGGAACGGGGATAAAGTCCCCCATCAAAGAGTCCCAGTCGGGCATGCAGCTCCGCCCAGCCGGCCGCCCGTTCCCAGGCGGCGGCCAGGCCGGCGGCGCTGAGATCGGAGGTGGCGCCATAGCCGATGCCAGCCCCCCGCACCAGGGTCAGGAAGACGCCGAGACTGGAGCCCAGGACGCTCGGCTCGGTCACCCCCTGACGCACCGCCAGTTCGTCCGTCTCCTCGCTCACCAGCCGCGCGGACCAGTAGTCCCCGGCCGGGGCGGAGCGGCGGCAACGGTCGGCGAAGGCGCTCAGGTGCTCCATGCCCTAGTCCCCCGCCAGGGTCATCTCGCGGATCAGCCAGGAACCGGTGCGGGTGCTGCCAGGAAAATCGCAGTCGTTACCCACCGCCACCAGGCCCAGAAACATCTCCTTGAGGTTGCCCGCGATGGTGATCTCCTCCACCGGAAACTGGATCTCGCCGCCCTCGACCCAGAAGCCGGCGGCCCCCCGGGAATAGTCGCCGGTGACGGGATTGGTGCCGTGACCCAGGAGTTCCGTGACAAAGAGACCGGTGCCCATCTCCCTTAGCAGACCGGCGCGATCCAGGGAGCCGGGCTCGATGTGGAGATTGTGGACGCCCCCGGCGTTGCCGGTGGTGGCCAGGCCCAGGCGCCGGGCCGAGTAGGCGTCGAGCAGATAGGTGCGCAGGATACCCTCGCTGACTAGATCCTTGGCGCGGGTCGCGACCCCATCGCCATCGAAGGGGGCGCTGCCGAGGCCCCGGCGCAGGTGGGGCAGCTCGTGGATGCGCACGAAGTCCGGGAAGATGCGGGTGTCGATCCGATCG
>JBGAUK010000134.1:0-6332 GCA_044228695.1 Chromatiaceae bacterium
AATAGTCCATGAACTCCTCCCGCAGCCCGGCGATGTGGATGTCGGCGGGGACCCCCACGGTCATACGCACCGAGAACATGGGCGTCCCCGTATGGGCCGCGGCATAGGAAGAGGTGGACATGTCCTCTATATTAATGTTGCGCTCGGCGAAGAACTCCGCCAGATTGTTGACGATGCCGGGGTGGTCCATGGCGACCACGTCCACGCCGTAAGGCAGCAGGTTCTTGCCGGTGGCGCGCTCGCTGGTGCGTTTGAAGATGATGGTCATGCCCAACTGGCGCTCCAGTTCCGGCAGGACGATTTCCAATTTGGCCAGGGTGTTCCATTTGCCCTCGACTAGGAGCATGACGGCAAATTCGCCACCGAGGACCGTCATGCGGCTATCCTCGATATTGCAGCCCTGGTCCAGGAGTACCTTGGACAGGCGGTTGACGATGCCAGGCTGGTCTTCGCCGAGGGCAGAAATGACGAGATAGGTCTTCTTGGTTTGGGCGGTCATGGTATCCAATCAGGCAGGCTTGAGGTTTGTGGGGGGCCGACGGGCGCCCAGAGACAGGTCCGCATCGCCAGTACCCGGGGCCTATGGTCAAAGAGTTTAACACGCCCTTTCGCCGCTCTCGCATCCGGCGGTGCGAATCAGCGGCTTGTTTTCGCCGGAATAGCCCGGATAATATCCCTAATTTTCCACAGCGGTTGGAGTAGTGGCCATGTTTCGCGGTAGTATCGTTGCCCTCATCACCCCCATGCACGCGGATGGCCGCCTTGAGGACCTGGCCTTGCGGCGCCTGGTGGACTTTCACATCGAGGAAGGTACCGATGCCATCGTCGCCGTTGGCACCACGGGGGAGTCGGCCACCCTGGATGAAGAAGAGCACTGCCGCGTGATTCGTCAGGTGGTGGAATATGCCGCCGGGCGCGTCCCCGTCATCGCCGGCACGGGCGCCAACTCCACCACCGAGGCCATCCGCCTCACCCGCTGTGCCCAGGAGGTGGGTGCCGATGCCGCCCTGCTGGTAACGCCCTACTACAACAAACCGACCCAGGAAGGCCTGTATCTGCACCATAAGGCCGTGGCCGAGGCCGTGGCTATCCCACAGATCCTCTATAACGTGCCGGGCCGCACAGCCTGCGATATGCAACCGGCGACGGCGGCGCGCCTGTCCTTGATACCCAACATCATCGGCATCAAGGAGGCGACCGGCGATCTGAGCCGGGTGGCGCAATTGCGGTCCCAGTGCCGGCCCGGCTTCGCCCTTTTCAGCGGTGACGATGCCACGGCTTGCGACTTCATGCTCCAGGGCGGCAATGGGGTTATTTCGGTGACCGCCAACGTGGCGCCGCGCCTGATGCATGCCCTGTGCGCGGCGGCCCTGGCCGGGGATGCGGATGAGGCGCGGGCCATCAACGCCCTACTGGATGGCCTGCACCACAAGCTGTTCGTGGAGTCCAATCCGATCCCGGTCAAGTGGGCCGTGGCGGAGATGGGCTTGAGCCCCACCGGCATTCGCCTGCCCCTGACCTGGCTGACCGAAGCGGCGCGACCCGTGGTCCGCACCGCCATGCGCCAGGCCGGCATCGACTGATTCACCCCCAGGATTCGGCGCCCCTCATCCCGCAAACCTAAGCAGCCCCCTCATGCCCATGCACATACGCAAAGCCCTCGCCGCCTTCCTGCCGATTTTGCCGTTCGTCACGGCCTGCAGCAGTTTTAGCGTGGATGAGTATCTACCGGATCACACCCTGGCATACAAGCAACAGCGCGAGGCGGGAGAAAACCTGGAACTGCCGCCAGATCTGGTCTCCGGCAAGTTCGATGACGCCATGGATGTGCCCGACGCAGGGGGCTCTACCACCTATTCCGAGTACGCGGGCGAGCGCAAGCAGAAGGGCCAGATCGCCAAGACGGGGGATGTGCTGCCCGATGTCAAGGACGTGACCTACCACCGCGAGGGCGACCGACGCTGGATCGAGATCAACGCCAAGCCCCAGGCTCTGTGGCCGCGTCTGGAGAGTTTCTGGCGGGAGCGGGGCATCCTGCTGGCGGAGAAGAACCCGACCACGGGCGTCATGGTCACCGACTGGATCGAGAACCGCGCCGAAATCAAGAGCAATGCCATCACCAACATGATGCGCAAGGTGCTGGATAGCGTTCACTCCACCGGTACCCGCGATCAGTACCGGCTACGGCTCGAGCCTGGTCCCAAACCCGGCACCACGGATATCTTCCTGACCCATCGTGGCATGGAGGAGCGCCTGATGCGCAACACGGTCGCCGAGGACTCCAACACCATGTGGGAGGCGACGCCCTCGGATCCGGACAAGGAGGCCGCCATGCTGCGCTCCATCATGATGTATCTCGGCGTCACCAGCGAGCGGGCCAAGCGGATCGTGAGCGAGGGCGGGGCCGTCGGCGGTACCACCGCTTCTGGTTCCGCCGCCACCGCGCGCTCGCGACTGGAGGAGGGTGGCAGTGTCCTCATCATCGATGACGAGTTGCGTAACGCCTGGCGTCTGGTGGGCGTCGCCCTGGATCGCAGCGGTTTCGCCGTCGAGGATCGGGACATGAGCCAGGGCGTCTATTACGTCCGGTACGACGACTCCTCCAAGGAGGCACACAAGAAGGGCTTCCTCTCCAAGATGGCCTTCTGGCGGGATGACAAGGTGGATACCGTGACCCAGTATCAGGTCCGCCTCACCGCGAACGGCAAGGAAACCCGGGTCCAGGTCCTCGACAAGGCCGGCAATCGCGACAATTCGCCCACGGCCCAGAACATCCTGGCCCTCGTCAAGGATCAGATGCGCTGACCCCGGTGACCGTGACCCCCGGGGCGGCGGGCATGCGCTTCGCCAGCCTGGGCAGTGGCAGCCGGGGTAATGCCCTCCTGGTGGAGGCGGGTGGCGTCCGGCTGCTGGTGGATTGCGGCTTTGCCGTCCGGGAGACCGAGCGGCGACTGGCCTTGCTGGGGGTGGCCCCCGGAAGTCTGAAGGCTATTTTGGTAACTCACGAGCATAGTGATCACATCCGGGGCGTCGCCGCCCTGGCGCGTCGGCACGGCATCCCGGTCTGGGCGACCCCCGGGACCTGGGGTCGGCAACCGGCATCCGCGGTGGAACGGCTCCACCTCATCTCCGGGCTGGGCCCTGGCTTCCAGGTCGCGGGTATCCGGGTCGAGCCCTTCCCGATCCCCCATGATGCCCGCGAGCCCTGCCACTTCATCCTCGAAAGCCGCGGTCGGCGACTGGGGCTCTTGACTGACAGTGGGTGCGTGACCCCCCATATTCGTGACCGTCTCCGTGAGTGCGACGCCCTCATGCTCGAATGCAATCATGACAGCGAGATGCTGAGGCGCGGCCCCTATCCCCCCTTTCTGCGGGCGCGCGTGGCTGGCGACTTCGGGCACCTGGGTAACCACCAGGCGGCGGAATTGGTCTCCTTGATGCCGCACCGGGGGCTGAGCAGCCTGCTCATGGCCCATTTGAGTGAGAAGAACAACCATCCGGCACTGGCGCGCCAGGCCCTCCTGGCCGTTGACGCCAGCCTCGCCGATCGCCTCACCCTGGCCGAACAGGACAGTCCCAGCCCCTGGCTGCCCGTCTAGTAAGGCTCTGTTTTTCAAATCATCGCAGCGAGGCCGCCGGCAAGCGGCGGGATCCAGCCCATGAACTATCCGACCATCGAGGACTTCGTCGGCAACACCCCCCTGGCGCGGCTGCAACGCTTGCCGGGCGATACTGACAACCGCATCCTGGCCAAGCTGGAAGGCAATAACCCGGCGGGCTCGGTCAAGGATCGCCCGGCTCTGTCCATGATCCGACGAGCCGAGGAGCGAGGGGACATCCGCCCGGGCGACACCCTGATCGAGGCCACTAGCGGCAACACCGGCATTGCCCTGGCCATGGTGGCGGCCATCAAGGGCTACCGCATCATCTTGATCATGCCGGAGAACATGAGCCTGGAGCGCCGTGCCCTGATGCGCAGCTATGGGGCCGAGATTCGCCTGACCCCCGCCGAGGGGAGCATGGAGGCGGCCATCGACCTGGCCCGGGCCCTGGAGGCGCGGGGCGAGGGCCGCATCCTCGACCAATTCGCCAACCCCGATAACCCGCGCGCCCACTACGAGAGCACGGGTCCCGAGATCTGGCGCGACACCCAGGGTGCCGTCACCCACTTTGTAAGCGCCATGGGTACCACCGGCACCATCATGGGGACCAGCCGGTACCTCAAGGAACAAAATCCCGCCATCCAGATCATCGGCGTGCAACCGACGGATGGTGCCAAGATCCCCGGGATCCGCCGCTGGCCAGAGGCCTATTTGCCCAGGATCTACGAGCCCGGCCGGGTCGATCGTATCCTGGATGTTACCCAAGAGGAGGCGGAGGCGACGACCCGCGCCCTGGCGGAACGGGAGGGGATCTTCTGCGGCATCTCCTCCGGCGGCTCCGTGGCCGCCGCCCTGACCCTCTCGCGAGAGGTCTCCGGGGCCGTTATCGTCGCCATCATCTGTGACCGGGGCGACCGCTATTTGTCCACGGGGGTCTTTCCGGCCTGATCCGGGCCAGATTTGTCTCTATCACGCAACATAATCGCTGGGCTAGGGCAAAATCGCCGCAAGAATTGGCATCCAATCACCCCTGGCCTGGCCATCCGACAATTAAAATTCTGATTATTGATTGTAGGTTAGGCTTTGGCATCGTCAACCTGAAGGCCTGGTGAGGCCTTGGGTGTATCATTATGACAACGTCGTATTTTTGCAGACACCGAGCCCCCGCAACGTTTAAAATGATTCAGGGTCGAAGTAAGATTACTAATCTCATGGCAGCTAGGCTTGCTGGAGAAGACAACAAATGCGGTACTTGAATCCTCGTAAATCGGCGCCGTTAACAGGCCTGGGTCAATCACCGCGGCGGCTGGTCCTGGCCCTGGTGTTCTTGCTGCTGCCCGCCCTGGCCTTGGCAGGCGACCTGCTGCAACAGCGGCTCGCCGAACTCCAGGAGCAGTCTAAGCCGGTCCTGGCCGATGTCCGCCTGGCCTCGCCCAAGCTACTCAATGAGGCCTATGCCGCCCGCGGTTACGCCTTTGCCTGGGTCAATCCGGGTCAGGTCTCCGACCTCAAGGCCCTCGCGGAGCACAGCCGCGACCTCGGCCTGCGCCCCGCGGATTTCCACATCGCGGAATTGGACAAGCTGCTCCCGGGTGGCGACCCCTCGGCCCTCAAGGGCCAGGAGCGCGTCGATGCCGAGATCCTGCTGAGCGATGGCCTGCTGCGCCTGCTCCACCATTCCCGCTTTGGCAAGGTCGATCCCCGGGCCATCGATAAGAACTGGAACCACGACGACGGTCCCAAGGGTGAGGCCCTGGCCGCCGATCTCGGACGCGCCTTGGCTGCGCCCAATATCAAGGCGACCGTTACCGCTCTGCGTCAGGAGCCCACTTTTTACACCCAACTCAAGGAGGGCCTGGTGCGCTATCGGACCTACGCCGCCGCGGGTGGCTGGCCGACCATTCCCGCGGGTCCTAAGCTGGAGCCCGGCATGCATGATGCGCGCGTGCCCATCGTCCGTGAGCGGCTGCGGATCACGGGCGACTATCAGGGCCCGGCCTCCGTCAGTGGTAATTTTTACGGGCCTGAACTGGAGAAGGCGGTCCGGCACTTTCAGACGCGTCACAGCCTCGAGGTCGATGGTCGCATCGGCAAGGCTACCCTGGCCGCCATGAATGTCAGCGCCCAGGAGCGGGTGGCCCAGATTCGGGTCAACCTGGAACGGATGCGCTGGGTCAGCGACAAGCTGCCCAAGGAATATCTGCTGGTGGATATCGCCGCCCAGCGGGTAGAGCTACATCGGGAGGGCCAGGATGTCTGGCGGTCCAAGGCGATCGTCGGGCGTCCCGAGCGACCCACCCCCATCTTCCGCGATCGCATCGAGTACCTCGAATTCAACCCGACCTGGACGGTACCGCCCACCATCCTCAAGGAGGACGTGGTTCCCAAGGCCCGCCAGAACCCTAATGCGGTGCGCAAGAAGGGGCTAGAGATCATTGATCGGCGGGGTAACAAGGTGGAACCCGAGTCGGTGGACTGGAATGTCTCACCCAACAACCTGCCCTACACCTTTCGCCAGCCGCCTGGGCCCAAGAACGCCCTGGGCCAGGTCAAATTCATGTTTCCCAATCAGCACTCGGTCTATCTCCACGATACCTCCGATCGCCAGCTCTTTCAGCGGGCCAACCGGACCCTGAGTTCGGGATGTGTGCGGGTGGACAGGCCGATCGAACTGGCGGAGTTGTTGCTCAACGATCCCAAGTGGAACAAGGAGAAGTTTGCGACCGTGTT
>JBGAUK010000135.1:0-5914 GCA_044228695.1 Chromatiaceae bacterium
ATTCGGTTCGATCTGGGCTGATGGATTCCCAACCCCACCAGGGCCCCAGGCCCGACGGCCTGAGATCGCCAGTACCAGCGGTCCCTGGCCCTGCCGCCTTGGTCCCCGATGCCGGCTGACGGGGGATCATGACCCGTTTTTGTCTAGTAAAGCCTGCACTGCATCGCCGATGTCGTCAGCGTAGAGATCGCGGAAGAAGTGATCGGCACCCTCGAGGACGATCAATTGGACACCTTGCCCATCGGTCAGGGGGAGTACCTTTTCCACCAGGTTCTGGGCGATCTTATCCTCACTGCCGGCGATCACCAACACCGGGACCTTGATCTCGGGGATCAGCCGGGGCGTGTCCAGGCGCGGGTCCGGGGCATAGTAGGAAAGCAGGGCCGAGGCCGAGGCGGAGGTGTCCGGGCAATAGAGGAAGTCCAGGTGCTCCAGCAGGGTGTCGCCACGTCCCGCGCTTACGAGCTGGCTGGCCTGTTCGAGCCGGGGGGCCAGTTCCTTGCCGTAACGCTGGCGGTAGTCCTTTTCCGTATCGGTTTCGTTCCAGGTCTCGGGGGCTACCAGGATCAGGGTGCTGATACGGGCCTCGGGGTGCTCTACAGCGTATCGGGCGGACTGATTGCCGCCGCGGGAGTGACCCAGCAAGGCGACCTTGGTAGCCCCCTGCTCTTGGAGCCAGCCCAGCCAGGCTCCGATCTCGGCGATCGCATCCGTGAGTTGGTGCTGGTGTGGGATCTGGCAATCGTACATGCCGTGACGGTTGTCGAGCCCCAGGCTCAGGGTCAAGGACAGGGAACTGATGCCCCGGTTCTTAAAGGCCGCTTGCAGTCCCTGCAGGGTATCCATGCCGCCATGGGCCAGGGTGCCGTGGGTCATGAGGACGACGGGGCCCTGGGGCCAACCCGGGCCGGTGGTTTCCAGGTTGGCGTTGAGGGTCAACCCCTTATGGTCGAGGGTGATCTCCTGGCCCTGGACGGGCATGAGCGAGGTGGCCAAGAGCAGCGCTAGTCCGATGGGTGGGAGTAGGGATGGCATAGAAGGGTCTCCAGGGCTAGGGGTCGGCTGGGGCCCAGGCTGGACCCGATGCCGTGCTAGGTTCGTGTTTGAGATTAGGCCGGTAACAAAGGTGCCTGATGCAATGGAATTGCCTATCCCTGCCCATCAGAACCGGGTCCGGCCGTCAGCCTGCCGGGGGATGAGTCCCCGATACGGCCCAGGAGTTGGCCAAGCACCGTTCGGGAGCGCTGGGCGATGAAATCCCGAGACAGGCGCCTCTCACCCAGCAGCAGGTGCCGGACTGCTGCCATGTCCTGGTAAAGGATATCCTCTGCCTCGGGGGAAAAGGGCCGGTGGCGGCTGATGCGGGCGATGCGCCCCAGGTTCACGCCACGTCCGTCATCGAGCAGGACCAGGTGGGGGGCGAGACCCCGTATGGGATCAGGACGGGGAAAATCGATGACCGCCAGCAGCAGGAAGGGGCTCGCGGTGATCCGCACCCCGAGTTGAACGGCACTGTCATTCATCTCCGCGAGATAGATGGCCTCTCCGATCGCGGACCTCAACCCTTCGATCTGACGGCTATAGGCTGGTGATGGCCAGATTGCCTGAGGCTCCGCCTCATCCAGGCCTGCACCCTCCAATTGGCCTTGCTCGGAAGCCGCCTCCGCCATGGCTAGGGCCTCGCGGGAGGAGGAGGGCAGACCAAGGGCTGGTCGCCAAGCAGGATGAAGGTGGCCGTCAAGGGCTGCTCCGATGGGTTGCCGGGGGCGCGGCCCTGCCATATGGCAGGGCCCAAAGGTCAATCTTATACCCTGAATACCAGGTCTCAATACCCATGGGGCCTTAGACGGCAAAACAATAGGTCGGGCCTCTTCGGGGAAGGCATACCCATTCCTCGCCCAACCACCCGGATGCGCGTTACTCTATCTCGCTTTCTGTCTGACCCTGATCTCCGTTTCCAGTTGGTTGTAGAGGTCCCGCAACTGGAGGTCGGTGAGTGTTGTCAGCGTCGGTGATCCAAAGGGTGCCGATGACGTGCTGCACCCGGTCATCGGTGGCGTCTCGATGCAAGTAACAGCCTGGTTCGCCGAGGGGGCAATGGAAGGATCTAAGCGTGCCTCGTCGCTGGGGGAACGCCCGTCCGATCACCCTTCGCCAAGAACGTCCCGTACAGCCTGATGGCCTACTGGGCTTGCTGCCGCTGCCAATCAACTTGCCCCTTATCCCGGAGTTTCTCGTCGAAGGCTGTGAGGCTGGAGCGACGGGAGGAGTCTCGTTGGTACTTCCAGCAATAGACCAGTGATCCGGCCCCGATTTTTCTGGACACGAAGTTGGGGTTAAATCGTGTCTGAAGAAGGAGTCGTGAAATGCTGAATGAATCGAAAGTGGGTGGGGTTGCGCCGGGCTCAGCGGAAGGAGCGCGTAGCGCGACTGGAAGCGAGCCCGGCGCGGCCGCCGAGGTCAAGCGGTGGTCGGTGGGGCGCAAGAAAGAAGTGGTGTTGCGCCTGTTGCGGGGTGAGCCGGTCGACGCGATTTCGCGTGCGGTGTCGGTGCCGATCTACAAGCTCGAACACTGGCGTGACCGGGCGCTGGCGGGCATCGACGCCGGACTCAAGGAACGCGAGAACGATCCGGTCGAGCGCCAACTCGCTGAGGCTAACCGGCGCATCGGCGAATTGGTCATGGAAGTCGAGATTTTGCAGAAAGAAAGGCGGGCCAGTCGCCCTTTAGTCGGTCGGAGGTCGTCGCGATGAGCTGCGAGACCTCCACCAGTGCCGGCAAACCCTACGGCCTGGAGCGGGTCTGCCGGGTGCTTGAGTTCCCCCGCTCGACGATCTACGCCCAAGAGAAGCGGCTGGCGGCCAAGGTCGTTCCCCTCTATCCGGCGCGGCGCGGACCGAAGCCGAAGGTGTCGGATGCCGATCTGCTGGCGGCCATCCGGGCCGATCTGGCCGCCTCTCCCTTCGCTGGCGAGGGTCATCGCAAGGTCTGGGCGCGACTGCGTATCCTGCGCGACATCCGCGTCTCTCGTGCCCGGGTACTGCGCCTGATGCGCGAGCATGCCTTGCTCTCTCCCCATCGCAGACCCCAAGGCACGCCGAACCTGCACGACGGTACGATCACCACGGATCGCCCCAACAGGATGTGGGGCACCGACGGCATTCGCATCGAGACCGCCAACGAAGGCTGGGTCTGGGTATTCTCGGCCGTCGATCATGGCGATGCCTGCTGCGTCGGCATCCATGTGGTCAAAACCGGCAACCGCTTCGCCGCCTTACAGCCGATTGCTCAGGGCCTGTTGACCGAGTTCGGGACCACCGGCGCCGATGCCGGGCGTGGCCTGACGCTGCGCATGGACAACGGTACCCAATACACCGCCGACGATTTCCTCAATCAGATCAAGTTCTGGGGCATCGCACCCAGCTTCGCCTTCGTCGCCGAGCCGCAGACCAACGGGGTAGCTGAGCGTTTCAACCGGACGCTGAAGGAGCAGGTGATTTACGGCCGCACCTTCCGGAACGTCGAGGAGGTGCACGCCGCCGTCACGGAATTCAAGGATCGCTACAATCGCCATTGGCGTCTCGAAAAACTGGGCTTCATGTCACCCCTCGAAGCCCGTCAGGCTTATGCCAATCGAAAGGCAGCCTGAGTTGCAAAACCGTGTCCAGACAATCCGAGCCGGTACACCAGCAATAGACCAGATATAACCGCAGCCAGCGACGAAAATTCGGCTGATGATGCTCCGCGATGCCGGCTGAAATCAGGGCCGAATCGAAACGTGACGCCGGTCTAGAGGTATCTCGCGCATGGGCAGGACTTTGCGGGATAACAAACGTTTTGCCGACATTACCCCGCAAAGGTAGATGTGTCCGGGGCCGTGTTGTCAAGTCTCAACTGCCCTTGGTAGGATAGCTGGAAACCATACAATCACTGGTTAGGCCTCGAATAGAGGAACAAAATACTTATGAATCACACAAAGCGGCTATCTGCTCTCATCATAGGGAGCTTATGTCTATTCGGATATGGGGAAACTCAAGCCGCAAGTCGTGATTCCGGCCAGAGCACCCGCAAACCCAGCGGCGTAGTGGTCGAAAAGACACTGGATACTGCCTCCGATGAGGCGATCAAGGCTGGAGTGTCTCCGCTAAACGCACCTTTCCATCGTCCTTTCCAGTATGTCGGGATGCCGATCGCCAATGCCGCGAAGGCAACTGGCGGTACTCCAAACGCAGTGGGCAACATCATCATCGACACTGACCGAGCTCATATGCTGCTAGAGGCCAAAGGGAATTTCATCAGCTATGTCGATGTGGAATTGAAACAAACTGCACCATGTAGTCTGACCCGTGCGTTCGACTCCGAACCGGTCTTAGGTGCGCTGAGCATTAACCTTTCTGAATTGGATCTTGCTCGTAAACAGACTCATTTCCACACCTACTACGATCACAAGCGGAAGCTGAGGGTCAGTGTTTCGTGTCAGTATGACGGCGCGCCGCTGTCGGTCGGATTTAGCAGCAAGTACTACGGACTGTAAGGTAGGGCCGTAGGGTGGCCTTGCTAGCCCCGAACCTAACTGATCTCTCAAGAGGGATGCGCAAGACGCGGGCCGTATCATAAGGAACGAGGGTCAAATCTTGAATCATGCATCACCGACTTGGCCTAATAACCCAGTGGGGCGGACGGCCCACAGCGGCAGCTTATTTCCATGAGCGAGTCTGTACCTGTGGGCCGCCGCTCACCGGGAGCGTTAGGCATAAGAATCCGGGCGCGGTCGTAAATGGCAAAGAAGAAAAAACTAAGCAGTCCATTCTCCACCGGCGGTGGCGGCATTCATTTTGAAGCGCGTGTCCAGGCGTCTTTTGTCGCATTGATGCTCACCAGCGGTCACGCTCCCTGTCTTCCCTGCTGGCCCATTGCGGAAATCAAACTTCAGGGCAAGATCGACGGATTTGATACAGACGACCTCGTTGTTGTCGTAGAAAATGTGAACAGCAAGGAGCGGCGGAAACTTCTCGGGCAAGTCAAGCATTCCATTGCCATCACGCAGGGCAGCACCCTGTTTGGGGAGGTGATGCAGGCCGCCTGGAATGATTTTAATAATCCCAAAGTGTTCACACGAGATAAGGATATTATTGCGCTGATCACAGGACCGCTTAGCGCGACCGATGCACACAACGTTAATTGGTTGCTGAACCAGGCGAGGCACACCAAAAACGTTGATGAGTTTTTCAGAAACGTCCAGCAAGCGAATTTCAGCCCACCCAAGAGTGCCGAGAAACTGGAGGTCATTCAGAACCACCTGAAGGCAGCAAACGGCGGCAACGATGTTTCAAGGGACGGACTCTATGACTTCCTGAACCACTTCCATCTGCTCGGTTACGATCTTGGTAACGAGGTCGGTGTTGTCCTGTCTCTGCTGCATTCTCACATTTCCCAATTCCAGCAGCAGTATCCGCAGTGGGTCTGGTCACGGGTTGTCGATATTGTACAAACTTGGAACCAAGATGCCGGTACGATCACGCCCGGCAAGCTGCCGGACGACCTTCTGGAAGGGCGGGCTCAAAATTGAAGTGCAACACCCATACCTTTTCTGATGGAAGGGAGGTTAGCACATGGCAACTGGATACAAACAGCTGACGGTTGATGACCGCAACCTGATTCAGCGGGGCCTGAACACGGGGATGAGCTGTCGGCAGATTGCGCAGCGCCTGGGTCGTTGTCCGAGCACGGTGACCCGGGAGATTACCCGGAACCAGACGACGGCGACGTACGACGCGGTGAGCGCGGATCGTGACGCGCATCGGCGCCGACGCCGCGGACGGCGTAAGCTGGTAGCTAGCTCGCCGTTGTTGCCGGTGGTCATCACGGACCTCAAGGCCGGTTGGTCCCCGGAGCAGATTGCGGGTCGACTTAA
>JBGAUK010000136.1:0-5309 GCA_044228695.1 Chromatiaceae bacterium
CGAGAGCGGCCAGTCCCGGGGTAAGATTGTTCTGGAAGGCTTTCCGGCCTGATGGTCCAGCGGGCACGCCCACCGCGCCCAACCATCAAGGGAACCCCCACCAGGAAGCGGGACCCTACTTTGGGCCGTCGCAAAGGCCTGTTGGCGGGTCCGCGCTGGGCGAAGAGGGCAGCACAGGAAAAAAGCGAAGGAAAAAATCTTGCGGAATTATTCAAGATTCGGCATCATGTTTAGTTCAATCCAGAGATTTACCGTAATGGCTATAGGCACAGTTAAGTGGTTCAGTGACGAAAAGGGCTTTGGTTTCATCGCCCCTTCCGACGGCAGCAAGGACGTTTTCGTCCATCACAGCGCCGTTCAGGGTAGTGGCTTCAAGTCGCTGGCCGAGGGTCAAACCGTTTCTTATAACGTTGAGCAAGGGCAGAAAGGCCCGAGCGCGACCAACGTCATACCCCAATAAATCCAGGGGGCCGTAGGCCCGTTACCTGGTGAGAAGAAAGCCCCGCACTTGTGCGGGGCTTTTGCATTTCAGGGCCTTCGCTCCAAAAGGGAAGTGCCCGCTCAGGCCAAACTGTACTGAACTGGACCGCCACTCAACCTGGCCCACCCTTGAGACTCGCGTCCCCGGAAGGGCTTATCCGGCCCCACCAGCAACCAGCACGGCCAGGCCGCGACTTTCCACGCGATAATGGCGGCTGTCCCGAAGGGGCCTGAGGGCATCCAACTCCCGGATGGCCTCGTCACCCACCTTGCCCGTATCGACAAAAACGCACCAGGCACCCTCCTCAAGGTGAGGCAATTCAAAATCGTGGGCCTCCCAGTGGGCATTGGCCATGAGGAAGATATCCTCGGCGCGACCGCCCGGGGCATTGCCCCTGAGGTGCATGGCCAGGCTATGGGAGTTTTGGCTCCAATCAGGCTCCCCAAGGCGAAAGCCGTGCCAATGGATCTGGGCGCCCAGCCCCTCCCGGACCGTAAAGCTGTCGTATCTCAGCAGTTTATGAGACTTACGGAAGGCGATCAACAAGCGAAAGAAGCGCATCAGGCTCCGATGGCTGGCACCCCGCTCCCAGTCCAGCCAACTGATGCGGTTATCCTGGCAGTAGGCGTTATTGTTGCCCCCCTGGGTGCGTCCCAGTTCGTCGCCGGCCAGAATCATCGGCACCCCACGCGCCAGTAGCAGGAGGGTCGCGAAATTGCGTACCTGCCGGTCCCGCAGCGCCTGAATCCCGGCATCCGCCACCGGCCCTTCATGACCGCAATTCCAGCTCAGGTTGTGCGAATCCCCGTCACGATTCTCTTCGCCATTGGCCAGGTTATGCTTTTCCTCGTAACTGACCAGGTCGGCCAGGGTGAAGCCGTCGTGGCTGGTGACAAAATTGATGCCATGACCGGGTTCACGATCGCTCTGGAACAGATCCGAGCTCCCCGCTAGCCGCGTCGCCAGGTTGCCTACCATCCCCGGTTCACCCCGGACGAAACGGCGGATGTCGTCCCGGAACCGGCCATTCCATTCCGCCCACCGCCCCCAGTTGGGGAAGCTGCCCACCTGATAGAGCCCGGCGGCATCCCAGGCCTCGGCGATCAGCTTGGTGTCGGCGAGCACCGGATCGCCGGCAATCTGCTCCAGCAAGGGGGGGCTGGCCAGGACATTGCCATCCTGGTCCCGACCCAGGATCGAGGCCAGGTCGAAGCGAAAGCCATCCACATGCATCTCCGTGACCCAGTAGCGCAGGCTGTCGAGGATGAAATGGCGGACGTAGGGATGGTTGCAGTTGATGGTATTGCCGCACCCGGAAAAATTCATGTAGCCGCCATCGCTGGCGAGCATGTAGTAGGTACTGTTGTCGATCCCCTTCATGGAGTAGGTGGGGCCCCGCTGATCGCCCTCCCCGCTATGGTTGTACACCACGTCGAGAATCACTTCGATGCCGGCGGCATGCATCGCCTTCACCAGATCCTTGAATTCGTTCACCTCGCTGCCCGGCCCGGCATCAGCGGCATAGCCGGCCTTGAGGGCGAAGAAGGACAGGGGGTGATAGCCCCAGAGGTTTCTCAGCGCCGAGCCATCCTCGGGATTGATGCGTTCGTTGTCCCCCTCGTCAAACTCGGTCACGGGCAACAGCTCCACCGCCGTGATACCCAGTTCGAGCAGATAGGGGATTTTTTCGATCAAGCCCCGGAAGGTACCCGGCCGCCGGACCTGGGAAGAAGGGTCCTGCGTGAAGCCGCGGACGTGCAACTCATAGATGACGGAATCGGCCATGGGCCGGTTGATGGGCTGATCCAGCCCCCAGTCGTAATCGCGGGCGACGATCAAGGCGCGGCGGTAGGCGTCCCGGGTGCGGCGGGTGCGGTTGCCCCAGGGCCGGGGGCTGTTGAGGGCAAGGGCATAAGGGTCCGCCAGACACAGGCGGGGGTCGAAGCGGTGCCGCATCCCGGTGCGGCCTTCGATCCTGTAGGCGTATTCGATACCAGGATTCAGCCCGGAGACGAAGGCATGCCAGACATCGCCGGTCCGGTTGTGGTGGCGGTCCAGGGGAAAGGCGGCCATCTCGACCTTGCTGCCTGGCAGGAAGAGCAGCAGGGTAACGGCGGTGGCGTGACGGGAAAAGATCGCGAAGTTGATGCCGCCTCGCGCCACGGTCGCCCCAAAAGGCAGGGGGTGACCGCGCTCGAAACCAAAGTCCTCGGTTATGACCGAAAGCAGATCCTGGCTGACTGGCTTAGGCATGTCCGTCCTCTCGCAATGGCCGCTGTTCGCCTCGGGCCCTCGACCTGGCGGTAAAGGGCCTCAGGGTTCGGGTGTCTCCAACATATATTCGCATGGCGGGACAGGCTGGGGGTGGGGATATTCAAACGCCGGGCCACCCATTTTGTGACGAGCATGGTCACGGGGCTTGACAGAGGCCTGATCGACGATTATTGTGCACTGCAACAATTGCTGCGCTGCACCAATTGCCCACTTACCCACCTACCTTGGAGATTGACCATGAACACGACCGATACCCTGAACACCGTCAAGGACTTTTCCATCAAGGGCATGGAGCGGATGACCAGCCTGAATGAGTTGAACATGAGCCTGTTCGATCGTATGGCCGCCCAGCAGATGGAGACCCTGAACATGCTGATGGAGCACGGCAAGCGTACCCTGACCCTGGCCACCGACGCCAAGGGCTACAACACCTTTCTGAAGGGCCAGATCGAGGCCGCCAAGGACCTGAGCGAGGAAGTGATGGCCAAGTCCAAAGCCGGCATGACCCTGGCGGGTCAGGTCAACGAGGACTACCGCGCCTGGTACATGAGTAACCTGGCCGCGGTCAGCGCCGACCTGCGCAAGGCCGTCCCCGCCGTCTAATAAGTGGTTGCCAAAAATGCCACGGGGTCCAGGGAGGGACCCGCCCGCCTTACGCCAGGATCAAGGCGAAGCGGCGAACTTGAGGCCAAGAATCCCGACCAGGATGAGGCCGACGAAGAAGAAGCGCGCCAGCGTCGCCGGCTCGCTGAACAGCCAGATGCCCAAGAGAAAGGTGCCTACCGCGCCAATGCCGGTCCAGACCGCATAGGCCGTCCCCATGGGAATGGTCCTTTGCGCTAGGAGGAGCAAGGCCCCGCTCGCCACCATGCAGAGGACGGCGAAGCCGATCCAACCCCAGCGCGGACCCGCCGCCG
Organism: Chromatiaceae bacterium; assembly: GCA_044228695.1. Lineage (GTDB taxonomy): Bacteria > Pseudomonadota > Gammaproteobacteria > Chromatiales > Chromatiaceae > M0108. The sequence continues at coordinate 3,673 of JBGAUK010000136.1, forward strand.
TCATCCCATACTTGAGACCGACGGGCCAGCCCCATTCAAAGATCCCCGCCACGACCAGATAGAGCCAAGCCATAGTTTCGCCTTTCGATGTCAGCCAGGGTACGCAACCCTTGGGGACATGATACCCACTTGATCAAGCCGTAGGGGTACTCCCGCGACGGGTGCCGGGGGACTGACCACCGGTCAAAAAGGCAGCTTCTATCCCCATCAATATATTAGTTCTTGCTTATATACCGATATTACCCCATACTCTAATCAGTCCCAATGAAGATGTCGTTAGGTAACCCCCTCTCTTCAGCCGGAAATTTTAGGAGATGACTCACATGAACTTTGACACTTTGACTCTCGGCGGCTTTGTGCTCGCCTTCCTGGTGGCTGGCCTTATGATCGCCATACAGCGCAGTAACGAGAAGCTATCGGAACTGCACCGCCGTATGCGCGGGTGCGGGGCCTGTTGATCACCTCTTACTCAAGCCGCTAACCGGAGCCCTCCGAGGAGGACCCCCTGACCCGGGGCTCCTTGCCCCCCACCAGACCGCCTGAACGGCCATCTGCCTTCAGGCGGTTTTTTTATGCCCGGCCAAACCATGGCTGCCCTTTCTTTTGGCACCAACACCCTGCAAAGCGGTATGCCCTGGTTTAGGAAAACATCCCTGCATAGGCTAAGCTTCGGTTGTTGCCGCAACAAACCACTCGCTGGAGTAACCGATGAAGACCTCGACCCGTGTCTCCTCGCTGACCACCTTCACCCTCGCCACCACCTTGACCCTGGGCGCTCCGCCCCCCTTGGTCCTAGCCCAGGCGACTCCCAATTGGACCGGCTGTTATGCGGGCCTCAACGCGGGCTATGTCTGGTCGAATGTCTCGGGTAACTTTTTGGGATATGCCGGAGAGCCCCGGGTGTCTTACGACATCGGTTCAGCCACCCTGACGGGCGGGGCTGTCGGTGGTCAACTGGGCTGTGACTACCAGAGGGACAAGATCGTCATCGGGGGTCGAGTAGCCATGGACTGGACGAATACATCCGGCAGCCATGTTTTCCGCGATGGTTCGTCGCCCAACGACCGGATGGAATATGACCTCCAGTATTTCGGCACCCTCACCGCGCGGCTTGGGTACCTCTTTCAGCCTGCGACCCTGGGATACCTGGGCGGCGGCTATGCCTGGGGCAAGACCGAACAGACCGACTCCGATCCTACCCCCCACTACGGCCTGGCCCCTTACAGCAACAGCTTTGACCTCGACCGCAGCGGTTGGACGCTGGGCTTGGGTGTGGAGCATCGCTTTCAACCCAACCTCTCCTTGTTCCTGGCCTATGACTACATCGATTTCGGCACAAAAAACACCAGCGTCTCCTGTGCCTGCAGCAGTGACCAGGCCAACTATGAGTTTGATCAGAACATGAGCCTGTTAAGCCTGGGTCTCAATTACCGCTTTTGAATCGGCGGGGACAAGACCGCCTACCTCCTGGCATCCCCTGGGGAGACGTGCCGGACGACTGGGTCTGCCCCATCCGTGGGGCAAGAAAGGTGGCCTTATCGGCGGCCTCACAGATCCCCTTAGCCCAAGTTTAACACCTCAGATTATTTCTCTTTTAAGATCATCCGCCTACAGCGAAAAAAATCGGTCAGTGGCAC
>JBGAUK010000137.1:0-5192 GCA_044228695.1 Chromatiaceae bacterium
CCTTAGTTCAACCGCCAGCCGCCAGCCGCGGTTGGCGGCCAGGTGTGCAAGTCATCCTCCCCCCTTTGACGCCCTAAAAAATTGCCCAAAGGCCCACCCCCGTCGCGGTCAGCATCCGTGCGACCCGGGGACTTAGGGCTGGGCCGGAGGCTGTTCCTCGGCCACCATCTCCTGGATGATTTTTTCGCCCTTTTGCCTTTTGGCCGTGACGACCTTCAACTGCTTGGCGAGCTTATTGCGGGCCTTGTCGCCCTGATCCCCGGCCAGGCGGGTCTCCAGTTCCGTCTGGCGCGCCTGGAGGCGGGCAACGGCCTCCTCCATGCAGACCTTCTTGTTTTTGCATTTGCGTTTGCCGAGGTCGAACAGGTCGGCTACCTGTTTGAGGAATTTCTTTACCGCCATTTTCGGATACTCCCTCGATAGGGTAAGAGCTGCCGCGGCGGCAACTTGCCCCCGTCCTTTGCCAGGATACCGGGTTAGCTTGGTTGGCGCATCAGGTCGTTCAGCTCCTCCTTGTCCAGTTCCATGTCACGCGCCGCTTGCTGCATGCCCAGGTCTCGGGGGCCGAAGAGGCTTTCGCCAGCCGCGATGAGGTTACGCGCCACATCGTAGGCTTAGCTGTCCAGACCGGCGAGAATGTAGCCCAGGCCCTTGGCGGCCTTGGCATTCTGACTGGACTGCATGATGCTGGTGGAGACGATGCCAAAGGCCATGCTCTTCCACAGCTTGTCGGTCGTGAGCTTGAGGATTTTCTCCAGGATGCCGCCGGTGAAGGCCTTGAAGCCATCTTCCAAAAAGAGCATGCCAAACTTGATACAACGCAGGGGTGTGGAAGGTCGCCCGTTGTCAGCCCGGGCGGGGTGAGACGGAAAGACCCATCCGGTATCTTTCTTTCTCGGCGGTTAACAAAGGCTTCACCGCAATGCAATAATATCCGTCAATCGCATCCTTGAAAATATCACCATGTCTGTCAATCATCCCCGCTTCACCATCAGTCCGGAGAGCCTGCGGGAGCGCAGCCGCAACATTGCTTATGGCCTGGTCCTGAGTATTGGCCTGGCGTCGCTGGTTTACTGGGGCCATATTCAGTTCCCCAAGAGCTTTAACAATACCCTCCTCGTCTCCGTCGTCCTCTTCGTGGTTGCGGCCAACCTGATCAACTATGTCCGTCATCGCCGCTATCTGCGGCTGGTCAAGGATCACTGGATCGAGATCCAGCCTGAGCGGGTGCGCTTTCATGCCGCTGGCACCATCACCGAACTGGACCTGGAGGATGTCGCCGCCGTCAATGTCTATCGCCGGCGCGGCGTGCCACGCCATGTTCAGATTATGCGTAAGGATAACCGGGGTATCCGTCTGGAAGGCTACGGTGACATGGAGGGCCTGGTTCGAGCCCTCAAGGCCCGGATACCCGCCGCTCACCTGGTTGATCGTGGCGCTTGAGGGCGACGACTAACCTACCCCAAGGTTGATCACCTGGGCATACGATGCCCAGGTGATGTCCTTTCGCGAGCGAGCCTGGCAGGCTCGACGCCGCGCATCAACCCAGCATCATCGTCAAAAAATCATCACTCACGCGTAATCTTGCTGTCATGGGTGTTCGTCAATCTGTAAGCGAATCACGCTCCGCTTACCGACGAACTTACCATCGTGAAAACGATAGAGGGCATAACGTGTTGAAGATGAATCCGCTTTTGGCCGTTTCCATTGCCACCGCCATCTCCCTGGCCGCTGGCAACGCGCAGGCGCGCACCGAAATCCAGAACAAGGGATCGGATACCCTGGTCAATGTGGCCCAGACCTTCGCCGAGGAGTACGCCAAGATCAACCCGGAGGTAGCCATCGCGGTTTCCGGTGGCGGCTCGGGCACCGGTATCGCCGCCATGATCAATGGTACCGTCGACATCGCCAACTCCAGCCGCAAGATGAAGGACAAGGAGATCAAGCAAGCCCAGGAACGGGGGCAAAACCCCATCGAACACGTCGTGGGTTATGACGCCCTGGCCATCTATGTGAACAAGAACAATCCCGCCAGTACCATGACCATCGCCGATCTGGCCAAGATCTATGGGCGCGATGGTAGCGCAACCCAATGGAAGGATCTCGGCATCCAGGTACCGGGCTGCGACTCGGGCGAGATCGTGGTCGTCAGCCGCCAGAACAACTCCGGCACCTACGCCTATTTCCAGGAGCACGTCCTGGGCGAGAAGGGCAAGTTCCGCCTGGGCACCCTGGATATGCACGGTTCCAAGGACGTGGTGGACCTGGTGGAGAAGACCCCCTGCGCCATCGGCTATAGCGGTCTGGCCTATGCCACGGATCACGTGAAAACGGTCTGCATGGCCATGGAGCCCGGCAAGCCCTGCGTCATGCCCTCGGAAGACGCCGCCCTGGACGGGTCCTACCCCATCGCCCGCCCCCTCTTCATGTACACCAATGGCGAGCCTCAGGGTGAAATCAAGAAGTATCTGGATTGGATCATGAGCGACGCGGGTCAATGCCTGGTGGCCAAGGAAGGTTATGCCCCAGTGCGCAAGATCGCTTGCAAATAACCGCTTGACGCCCTTTGGCGGTGGGTGCCCGGTGGGTGCCCCTGCCCCCCTGGGACCCTTTGTTATCCGATCTCGCCTGGCGGAGCCGCACTCATGTCACATTACGAAGAGCGTCTCGAAAGAGACCTGTCCCGCATCAAGCAACATTTGGCCATCCTGGCCCAGCGCGTTGAAGACGCCATTGGTGATGCGCTTCACGCCCTGCTGAGCGGAAACGACAAAATCGCCCATATGACCGTCTTGGGGGATCAGTCCATCAACCGCGCCAGCCGCGCCCTGGATCGCATGTGTCAAGGCTTTATCGCCCTGCATCTGCCGAGCGCCGGGCATCTTCGCCTCATGTCCGCCATCATTCGCGCCAACCTGGGGCTGGAGCGGATCGGCGACTATGCCGCGACCATCTGTCGGGAATCCGTGCAACTCGCGGTCCGTCCCCAGGGCACGGTCGCCCGGGAGCTGGAACTCATGGCGGGCGAGTCGCGGCAGATGCTCAAGCAGTCCATTGCCGCCTTCCTCGCCGGTAACGCGGAACAGGCCAAGGCGACCATGACCATGGCCGATCAGGTGGCCAGGACCTTCGATACGGTGTTCGCCGACCTGGTGGGCGAAGGCGATCGGCTGGGCGTCAAGGACCTGTTCGCCTATCTGGTCATCTTCAACATGCTGGAGCGGGTCTCGGACCAGGCGAAGAACCTGTGCGAGGAGGCCGTCTTCGCCTCGACGGGGGAGGGCAAGCCTCCCAAGGTCTTCCACATCCTCTTCCTGGATGAGGACAACAGTCTGCTAGGCCCCCTGGCCGTCGCTATTGCCCGCAAGAACTTCCCAGGCGCGGGTGACTATCAGAGTGCTGGCCGTCAGGCCGCCAGTCTGGCCCCGTCCCTGGTGGAATTCCTGCTGGAACGAGGCATCGATCTCAGTCACCATCAGCCCCGGGCACTAGACCTGACCCATCAGGAACTCTCTGACTTCAATGTTATCGTCAGTCTGCAGGGACCCGCCAGGTCCTACCTGGAAAGTATCCCCTTTCATACCGCGATCCTGGATTGGGATGTTGGCCCGATACCCCGGGATTTGCCGGCGGATCAGCTTCGCCAGTATTACGAGACCTGTTATCGGGAGATCGCCGTCCAGGTGAGCAACCTGATGGCCATCCTCGGCGGCGAGGAGGCATCCTGATATGGCCGACACTAGGGGTGCCCTGGGCATGCCCACCGCCAGGGTGGGCGACTTCGACCGCCGGGATCTCGACTGGTACATCGACAAGGCCATTGGGGCCCTGGTCTTTGTCTGCGGTTTCTCGGCGATTATCTTTGTGCTGGGGATCTTTCTCTTTGTTACCAAGGAGGGGATCGGCTTCATATTTGAGCGGCTCGATTTCCGGGAATTCTTCCTCACGCCCTACTGGTTCCCCAGCGACCCAGACGCGCCCGAATACGGCATTCTGGCCCTGATCGCCGGTACCGCCAGCGTCACGGGTCTGGCGATGCTGGTAGCCATCCCCTTTTCTTTGGGGGCCGCCATTTATATTGCGGAGTTCGCGACCGGCAAGACCCGCGAGGCCCTCAAGGTGTTGGTGGAATTGCTGGCCGCCATCCCCTCCGTGGTCTGGGGCTTCATTGGCCTGGTCATCATGAACCCCTTGATCATCGCGGTATTCAACGTCCCCGTCGGGCTCAATGTCCTCAACGCGGGCATTATTCTTGGCTTGATGGCGGCGCCCATCATGACCTCCATCGCGGAGGATGCCCTCAAGGCCGTGCCCGATCGTTACCGCGAGGCGGCGGAGGCCATGGGGGCTACCCGCTGGCAGGTAATTTTCAAGGTTGTACTACCGGCGGCCAAGACCGGGCTGCTGGGTGGCGTGCTGCTGGGTGTCGGCCGGGGCTTTGGCGAGACCATGGCGGTGCTGATGTCCACGGGTCATGCGGTCAATATCCCCGGCAGTGTCTTCGATTCGGTACGAGCCCTGACGGCCACCATTGCGGCCGAGTTGGGAGAGGCGGCGGTGGGGGAGGAACACTATCAGGTGCTGTTTACCATCGGCATCTTCCTCTTCCTCATTACCTTCATCATCAACCTGACCGCCGATCTCATCGTGCGCGGCATCCGCAAGGGGTAACGAGATGACCACTGCTAACGCTATGTTTCAAGCCACCGATCTGAACCGGCGCAACGCCCGGATTCAGGGGCTCTATCGAATCTTGTTCGGGCTCATGACCCTGCTGCTGATCACGCCGGTCATGATCGTGCTGGCGACCCTGATCTACAAGGGCGGGAGCGTCATCTCCTTCGAGTTTCTCTTTACCTATCCCACCGATGGCATGCGCGCGGGTGGCATTCTCCCGGCCCTGCTGGGGACCGTTTGGCTGGTGACGGTAGCGCTCCTGCTGTCCGTGCCGATCGGCATCTTCGCCGCCATCTATCTCAGTGAGTATGCGGGGGACAACTGGTTTACCCGCGCGATTAACCTCGCCATCATCAACCTGGCGGGTGTTCCCTCCATTGTTTACGCCTTGTTTGGTCTCGGTGCCTTCGTCATCTTCTTTGGATTTGGCACCAGCATCCTCGCCGCAAGCCTGACACTGGCGATCATGACCATGCCGGTGGTGATCGTGGCGACCCGCGAGTCCCTGCAAGCGG
>JBGAUK010000138.1:0-5020 GCA_044228695.1 Chromatiaceae bacterium
GGCTGAGAATAACGGGTAACTCCGTCTCGGTATATAATCACACGGGGCTGAACACCTAACCGATACTGATCCGTGATCAGAACCGGAAGGATGACCCGCTCAAGGAACGAACCGCTCACCCACCCGCTGTATCAGTACCTCTTTTTTCGCTGCGGTGAAAAATTGGCCCCCTCCAGTAGGTGGTAGACGCCACCCGCGCAGGGGCACCAAAAACCAAATCCGGGCGGGTGTGCCGTCCTGGCCCCTCTGGAGCGCTCAGAGAGGGCATTTAGAATACTGCCGGACTAATTGAATCGGACACCGTTGTGTTTCAGGCAAGCGGCTGCTTTTTTCTTCTCGTTCTCAGCGCTGGGGTCGTTCATCAATGCCGTGACCGCCAGATTACACTCGGTTTGCGCTTGCTCCTTCGGCGATGGTTCAGGCGTCCATTGCATGTTCGCTATGGTCGGTTGATAGGATTCCGCCGCCAGACAGTACATATTCGTAAGTTTATGGTGCTTCCAGTGTTCTTGAGGATGAGCTTGCAGATAGGCACAGGTATCCTTAAACAGCGATTGGGCGGCCAGTGTGCATTTGGAGAACTGAATCGCGTGCTGACGGTAGGCACTGCATACCGATTTCGGGCGAATTTGCCAGACTTGGTAGGAGTAAGGGATTCTGATGCCCTGGTGTTGCACCACAACGGACTGAATTTCCGTGCCCAGGGTATCCGTCATATGGCTGGTGATCCGCGTAGAAACGAGATCAAGATAAGACGCAAAAGCCGCAGAGAGGGGGTCCATAGTTTAGCTACTTGTTGCATATAACGCCGCGAGCCACCGCGGGATTGATGAGGCCAGGAGCCGGGGACGCTGAGGGTCAAGGCGGGCACGGCGGGGTTTATGAAACCTCTGACCCAAAATCTAACGCCTTTCCCGGGACCGGGCAAGCGGATTCGCCGACCGTGAGCGGCGGTTAGCGATTAGGTCCCATGGGTTGCCGCAAGCGGGGCTGCGTACTCAACAGCGCTCCAGGGCGCGCGGTGCTCCAGGGCTCGATCTAGGCTCCTTCTGCGCAATTTCTGGCGCGGGCCTTCACGGCGAAGTAGCAGACGACGTGGGCTCTGACCCGCTCGCGCCAATGCTCGGGTACCTCCGCCAGCCGGGCGCTGCGGTCCGCGCGGTCCGTGCCTCGGATGACGTAAGCGTTCCAGGTGCCGAGGCTCTGGCGGGCTTCAGTCAAATAAATCGCCCTGACCGGCGTAATTCAACCAGACGGGAGCGCTGTTCTCCGCTTCAATGCGGTCGGCGATGACCGCCCCCCGTTGGGCCGAGGTGGGCGGGAGGTAGCATCCGAAACGGGAGATGCTGCCGCTGTTGACGGCGGCATTGGTGCTGTCAGCGCTGGCCAGGGGGAGACGGGTGAAGATGCGGGGATCCATTATCCGTAACCCGTGTAGCTTGGTAATGGGTCGCCCCTGCTCGTCGGTGATGGCATCCATGGCTGCCGATATCCGGTTCCACCAGGGTTTTGTTCCTGGCGTTGCCCATTGCCCTGAACTGCCGAGGGCGACCCGGGGCCAATCGCAACAGAGGCGCTCCAGTCTCCCAATGGATTCATGGAGATGCCAGACGGGGACACCGTACCAGGCGCCCCCTTCGGCCTGGAACTCCTCAACCAGTGCATCGTTCTCTTCTTCGCTGCCTTCAATGATGTCGGGGATCAGTGCCCATTCAAACCCGGGATGCTGGCACCAGGCCTTGACCCATTCCAGATAGCCCCGGGTATCCAGTGCCCCGCCCTGCTTCCAGATGGTGAAGGCCCCGTTGTCAAAGGCGAAACTCTGACAAACTGCCGCCACGATGCCCATGTCATCCTGCCGTGGATAGGGGACCAGGGCATGACGACCTGCCAAAAAGCGGGCGGTATCCTGGCGGGTGCTCCCAAATGGGGTGCCGTGGTAGTGGATCATTCGCTGGTCTTCCGGGGCGGGAGGATTTCGATGCAAGCGATGCCTACCATCAGGGACTCGGGTAGGTCCGACCAGGCGGCGGGTTGCTGGTGCAGTCGGGCATCCGGGCGACAGGCGCAGGCCGTCACCATGGCGCCCAGGGTCAGCGTCGCCACCGTCGGCAGGCGTCTAGGTCCAGTGGGACGGCCAGTCATCATCGATGTACCGGGTCTGCGTCAGGATGGCGGCCCGGGCGGGATTCAGCCAGCGGTCCAGGGCCTCCCGGTCGCCAGGTGTGCGGCCGAGGTCAGGAATTCTCTGGGTTTTCGGTCGGTGATTGGGCTTCCCGGCCCTCAATTTCTTGCGATGCCTGCCCATTTTTTTCATTCCCTCCTGTGTGCGTACCTCTACAGGCCCACATACACCCACACCTTACCTGCCCCCCTCCCCCCTATATCCCCCCTCCCCCCCTCCGGGGTCCTATTTCGCGATGGTGACCAGGGATTGGACGGTCAGGACGATTAAACCGCCGGTCGCGGACAGCAAGGTGAGGATGATGACCAGCATCAGGCGGTGCTGGGCGTGGTGCTGTTCCTCTTCGTGGGCCTGGAAGCGGTTGCACAGTTGTTCGCGTTCCCGGTTCATCGTTTCATGCTCGACGAGGGCGCGGTTTAGCCGCTCCTCCAGCAATTCGAGGCGGGTGGTGTGGCGGTGGACCTCGCTGCCGATGCGATAGGCGACCGTCTCGCGGGCGGGTTCCTGGAATTCGGCCAGGTCGTCGTAGGCTGGGGGGCTCATCGGTATAACCAGGGGGTTTGGTGGGTGCCGGGGAGCGACCAGATACCGGCCTTCTTGTACTGGGCGATGGCCTGGGCGGCCTGGTACCCCTGCTGGGTGCTGGGGCACAGCCAGATGGCGGCATAGCCACCGAGGGCCAGCCGGAGGCCGAGGTTGCCGTAATCGCGCTTGCGCAGGACCTCGGCGATCTGGCGGCCGTATTTGTCGCTGCCGATGACGTCCACCAGTATGGGTTCGTTGACATAAAGGAGGGTGCGCAGATAAGACCGGGCGCGGAGGCCCCAGGGGCTTTGCGCCATCTCCGGGGCGTCGATATAGGCCAGCCGGAGTTTGACCTGCTCCGGCTGGCCATTGACGGTCCGGGTCGCGCCCAGGGTGTCTCCATCGTAGGTGTAGGTCAGGCGCATCAGCTCGCTCATGGGATAGCCTTCGCTTGCGCATCGGTAAGGGGCTTGCCGCGGGCGGTGCCGACTTTGAAGCCGAGGCTGGGGGTAAAGCCGACGGATCGGCCGCTCGGGCTCCAGTTCGCCTTGAAGGTGCCGAGGTTGTCGAGCTCGACGGTGCCGCCCTTGCGGAGGATGTCCTTGATCTTCAGGAACAGCTTTTGATGGGTGCGGATGACGATGTCGCTCAGGTTAGCGGGGGCGTTGGCGCCGAGCTCGGCCTGGAGCAGGTCCATAACGGCGACTTGGAAGGGGGAAGTGCCCACATCCTGCCGGGTGGCCGCGTCTGGGTGCGCGGCCTCTGGCGTCAGGAACTCATCAAAGCCCTTGATCTTGACGGGCGATGCTTGCCAGGTGATGGCGCCATAGGTGTTGCGCGCGATGGCAGCCACGCCGAAATAGACGTTCGCCGGGGCGGCGGTGTAGCCCATCAGGGCGGAAACCCCCTCGGCAAGAAAGCGCTCCTCCTGGTGGTCGGCAACGCCGATCTGGGAGATGACGGTCCGGCTCCCCTTCATGAATTTGACGAAGAGGGCCACCGCGCCGGGATGCCGCCACTTGACTTCGACCAGCTCCGGTAGTTGTCCCGTGGCATGGTTGGCCAGACCCAGGGCCTGGCGCTGGAGGGTCGCGCCGCACCACTCGGGGACAGCGGTCGGGCGCACATCCGGGGTGGCCAGATATTCGCTCACGCTCGCCCGCGGGCTGGTGGCGGTGCCTACCTGTTGCCAGGCCGATACCGTCACCCGGTGAGTGCGGCCATCGCCGGGGATCTCGGCGCCATCGATGCGCAGAATGGCGGGCTGGGTGGTGCCGGGATTCTCCCAGGTGGCGGCGGGCTGGATCTCCGGTTGATCGTCCACCTGATAGGCCACCCGGACGGCGCTGGGCAGGCCCCAATACCAGAGGCGCAGGAACTGGTCGATGACCAGGTCCGGGCGCTTGGGGTCGGTGATGAGGTGCATTTTCATGCCGAGGCCCCGGGGGGGCTGGGCAGCGGTGCGCTTGCCGATCAGGCCGATGCGGGCCAGGGCCTTAATCATCAGGGTGCCCAGGGAACGCATGATGCCCTTAGCGGCCACGGACAGGGCGCAGACGGCCTGCATCGGCTTGAGGGCCATGATGACCAGGTTAGCCTGGCCGATGACCGCCAGGGTCGCTTGAGCGGCCAGGTCGAGCCCGCCCGGGGTGGCCTCGGTCGGCTGGAAACTGAAGGCCAAGGCCCCGCCCGGGGGCGGGGTGTAGGCGTCCTGACCCATGAAGCTGAAGGCGAGGGCATGGCCGGGAGGTGGGGTGTAGCTCATAGCGGGGTCACCCCATCGAGGACCTGGGCATTGAAGGCCACGCCGCCCGCATCATCCCGACAGAGGGCGTAGTGACTGCCCCGGGAGCCGGCGGCCAGGTTGAAACTGCCATCGGCGGCGCTGGTGGTGTCGTCCAGGAGTTTGCCGGTGGTGGCGTCGTGCAGGAAGAGCCGGCGCGCGGCCGGCTGGCCGTTGTCATCGACCACGTTACCCGCCATGCCGTAAACCGCCGTTTGCAACACCCGGCCCATGGCCTGCTGACCCGCGACCAGGACGCGCCCATCGTGGGACAGGGCGAGATTGAGACCCAGGTTCTGCCAGCTCCAGCCCGCCTCGGGGAGGCGGTGGTAGCGCTGCACCCAGGCCCCGCCGGTGTACTCGTAGGCGACGACAACGCCGTTTTTCTGCAGGCCCAAGCTACAGTTCGAGGCGCCGACAAAGAGGACGTTGCCCTCGGGGGCGAGGGCCACGCCTTTACCGAACATGCCGTAATAGTCGTCCCCAGGTAACAGGGTGTCGCGCAGTTGGAAGGTGCCCCCGCCCTC
>JBGAUK010000139.1:0-4986 GCA_044228695.1 Chromatiaceae bacterium
CGGACTGTCAGCCTGCCCAGAGGGCTGCGGCGAGTCATGTCGATGATACCCTGGGCGGATCAAGCGGACACCGTTGCCCTACTACTTCAATGCCAGAGCTGGCGGAACCGGGATCTCCAGCGAAACCGGGCTAACCCTGATCGACCCGCAAGCCTGGTATTACTGGCATACCGGCAAGCGCAAGTATCTGGATCAGATCAACCGCTACATCGCCGCCGGAATCAATGGCGGCGAACGGCCCGCCGGTGAATTTAGCCAATGGACCGGCCAGTTTGAAGGGCGCTGGTATCTGTATGCGCGGCACTCGCCGCGTACCGATTTTACGCCACCGCCGCGCGTCGGCAATCTGACCCTGACCCGCACCGGTACTAATACAGCGGAATTACGCTGGACTGCGCCAACCGACGCGGCGCGCTATCACATCATCTGGAGCGGGAAACCCATCGCTGCGCAACATTCCATCAACCCGGCGATGAGTAATTGGTGGGCGGCGAATGCGGTAGGACCGAGCTTGGCGCCCAAACCGGGACAGGTCCAGACGCTTGTGCTTCCGGGCGTTCCCGCCACTCGCCTTTACGCCGCGCTATTCACATTTGATGACAACAACAACATGAGCGCCATGTCCAATGTCGCCGTGGAAGCGCTCTAGCAGGATGGGTTCAACACCTATCCTCGGTGCCCAAGCGGCTGCGCTGATACCTGGAGAGCGAGCCAAAAGCGGTCACACGGCGGGGCTGGAAATCTTTCTGCGGGCGGACGAGGCCCGTCTGCACTAAAGCGATCCCGACGACGCCGGTGACCTGCTTGCTTGGGCGAACGACGGCTTTGCGCTGAACGCACGGTATCCATCGCCAACCAGGACCGGACCCGGCTGGAACGTCTAGGGCGCTACTGCACGCGCCCGCCCTTCGCTCCCAGCAGGTCAGGGTGCAGCAGGTCGTCTAGCGTCTTGCTCAGCCCCAGCGCGACGGACGTACCGCCCCTCACCCCGCTGCGTTCATCGACCACCTCGCCGCCCTGATTCCACCACCGCGGCACCGCCACCGCTTTAATCAAGTACATCTTCGACCAAAAGGTACAAGGGTAGCCGTCTCCCCTCGTGGGTCGCGGAGGCGACGGTCCTGATGGGGACCTGTAGAAAAATGGGAGCCTAAGGGGAGCCTAGAATTCTATCCATAAAAAACCACATCCCCAGCAACAAAAAAGCCCCTCTTAAGGGGCTGTTTTATTCGGATTTTTGGTGGCTACGGCTAGATTCGAACTAGCGACATCAGCATTATGAGTGCTGCGCTCTAACCAGCTGAGCTACGTAGCCAGGAAAGAGAAGCATCTTAGTGAGCGGGGTTGCGGGCGTCAAGCTAAAAGTCGTTTTCCCCCGCCCTTGAGGGCCGTCGGCGCCTGATCAAATAGACGATCAGGCCGATCAGGAGTATGGCGGTTAACGCCAGACCAGGGGGCCCGAGGGGTTTCAGGAAGGTAACAATGGCATGGAAGTCCTCCTTCAGCAGATAGGCGCCCAGACCGAAGGTCCCCACCCACAGGCTGGTGCCGAGCAGGGTGCCGAGCAGAAAGCGCCACCAGGGCATCCCGCCGCCAGGTTGCTGGTTTGGCGGATGCCATCCAGGAACCGGCCAACCATGAGGAGGCCCATGCCCCAGCGCGCAAAGAGGGCCTCCGCCCGCTGCAATCGCTGGGGCGGCACGGCCCCGGACCCAAGCAACCGCTTGAGGCCCCACCCGCCGATCAGGAAGCCGATGATGTCCCCCAGTTGGGTCCCCACCCAGGCGACCGCGAGGACGCTGGCGAGATCCAGGTCGCCCGACGCGGCCATGAGGGCACAGGCAATCAGCAGGGTCTCGCCCGGGAGTGGAATACCAAAGCCCTCCACCAGGCAACTGACGAACAGGGCCCACAAGCCGTAGCGGTCCAGGATCGGCTGAACGCTGGCAAGATGGGCCGTCAGGGAGGAGGCCAGTTCGGCTTCGAGACTCATGACCGCGCCGCTAGGCCTGCTTCGCCCGCAACAACCGCAGGGCCTCTTGAAGAGCGGCCAGACGCTTCTCGACCCGGTGGCCCGCGGGCACCTCGGCGATGATGCCCTGCTTGGTCAGCATGTCCTGGACGGGCTTGCGCGTACCGACCAGAAAGACCTCGCGCCCCATGGACTTGGCGTCCGTCACCATATCGAAAAGGGCGCGCGAGGCGGTAAAGTCGATCTGGGGCATGTCGGTCAGTTCCAGGATGAGGCTGTCGTACTCATCGAACTGGGCCAGGAGCCGGGCCATGCCCTTGGCGGCGCCAAAGCTCATGGGTCCCCCCAGGTGGACCAGGAGGATACGGCCCTGGGCGGCCCGGAAGATTTCCGCCTCCTCCGGCGATAAGGGAGTGTCCTCGTCCACCTCGCGGATGGTCTTGATGCTCTGGAGTTGCAGATCCGTGTGGCGTTTCATGAAGACCATGCTGGCCATGACCATACCCGTGGCCACGGCAATGATGAGATCGACGAAAACGGTCATCACCAGCACCACCAGCATCATGGTCACGCCGGCTTTGGGGGCATGGCGCAGGTGCTTGAGATAGTCCCAGTCGATGATGTCGATGCCGACCTTGATGAGAATGCCCGCCAGCACGGCATTGGGGATATTGCTCGCCAGGGAGCCGGCGCCGAGGGCGATGGCCAGTAGGACGACCGAATGCAAGGCACCGGAAAGGGGGGTCTGACCGCCTGACTTGACATTGACCACGGTCCGCATGGTGGCACCCGCGCCGGGCAGGCCGCCGAAGAATCCCGAGATGGTGTTACCGATGCCCTGGCCGATGAGTTCCCGGTCCGACTTATGGTAAGTGCGGGTGATGTTATCCGCCACCAGGGAAGTCAGCAGGGAATCGATAGCACCCAGGGCCGCCAGGGTCAGGGCGGACTGGAGCATCATGGGCAGCAGGGTAAACTCGAAGGTCGGCATCCGGGGCTCCGGCAAACCGGTGGGAATCTGGCCAAGAATCGATGCATTGCCGCCACGCAGGAACAGCATATAAACCAGGGAACCGACAATGAGGGCCACCAGGGGCGAGGGGATGAGACGTCCGATCTTCTTCGGCAGAAACAGGACAATAGCCAGGGAGATAGCGCCCAGGATAACGGCGTCGAAAACGATATGGTCGAGGGCCAGGGGCAGGACCTCCGCCGAGGCTAGGGGGCCGGCCTGGGTGGGGTAACCCAGCAGGGGCGGCAGTTGCAAGAGGATGATAATGACCCCGATGCCGCTCATAAAGCCCGAAACGACGGGATGCGGTACCAACTCGATGAATTTGCCGATCTTGAGGAAGCCAAACACAATCTGGAATAAGCCGCCCAGCATGACTACGGTAAAAGCCAGGGCCGCGCCCCGCGCCGGGTCATCAAGAAACATGGCCGTGTATTGGGTGAAGATGGCCGCCATGACCACCGTCATGGGGCCCGTGGGACCCGAGACCTGGGCGGGGGTGCCGCCGAACAGGGCGGCGAAGAAGCCCACGAAGATGGCGCCATACATCCCCGCGATGGGTCCGGCGCCTGACGCGACGCCCATGGCCAGGGCCAAGGGCAAGGCCACCACGCCGGCGGTAATGCCACCGTAGATATCCCCGCGCAGGTTTCTGAAATGAAGGCCGTTGATCAAATTCATTTAGGGTGGTCCTACAACATTCCCGGCGGGCTGGCCAGGCAAGGACAGAAAAAAAGCGACCCGTCGCAACGCCAGGCGACCGACCGCGGGTGGGTGGCAAATCCTAGCGGCGAGAGACCCCGTCGCGGGAAATGCCGGCTGGCGAAACGCGCCATGAAGGTTTAGCCGTCATACCGGGTTATGCGCCGTAATTATGATAGCACCCTCCCCCTTTACCCGGCGGGCTGGAGATGGTCGGGAATCTGGAAGCAACCGGTGACCGTGAGGCGATCGGCACCCGCCAGCCCGCCGATCCGGCGAGGGCTTAATCGGGATGGTGCCGCTGGGCGGTCACCCCCGGCATCGCCGCCGCGAGGGACGGGGTCCTATGTTATTCTCGAAAAATCAAGGCACCCCCAGGCCCACCAGGCTGGCCTCCTGCCGCAACCAGCCCCACCAAGACGAACCCCGGTTCGCCCGAGCCCCTTTATGGAAAGCCTCCTGGCCATTTTTATCCTGCTCCTCATCGGCTGGTACTGGCTCGATAGCCTGCGGGCACGGGAGTTGGCCCTCGGTATCTGCCGCGCGGCCTGCGAGGAGCGCGAACTCCAGTTTCTCGACCAGACGGTGGCCCTGCGCCGCCTGCGGGTGCGCTGGACAACCAATGGCCTGCGGCTGAGGCGCACCTATCGATTTGAATTCAGCGAGGAGGGCTCGGGACGCCAGGGCGGCTATCTGACCCTGGTGGGCCTGTACCTGGAGGAAATCAGCTTCGGACTGCCGGGGCTGACTTGGGATGCCTGAGTCCGCAGACACCTGACGAACCCACGCCGCCGCCGGGCCGGTCACGACGCTGAGGATCATCCGTTCAAAGGCTTACCCTTTTGGCGATGGCTAAAGCCACCTCCATTTGTCCACTGCTGCGGTTGGGACCATCGGTGTATCGGGGATTGGTCCGGTGAAAATTATCCCTTGGGCTGTGTGCAAGTGGCCGCAAAGGATTAGCCATTGCCCTCTTTTAACTCTTCGGCATAATATTTATACTTAACGTATTTCAGTTTTCGGTTTTCAAACCAATGATCTCGAAGTTCTCAGTCAGGAGTGTGCGTAATTGCGGAGCGTAGTCGCCGAGATTCGCGAAAAATCGTCGGCAGGCATTTTTATACTCGGCAAAGGTTGCGTAATAATGGTCGTAGAGCACCTTGCCCTTGAAGAACTTCCAAAAGCGTTCGATTAAATTCAAATTGGGTGCATAAGGCGGTAGGAACTTCAGCTTGATCCGGGAGTGTTCTAAATAGTCCGTGACGGCGCGGGCGCGATAGTAACGGGCGTTATCACAGAT
>JBGAUK010000013.1:0-51343 GCA_044228695.1 Chromatiaceae bacterium
GCCGCTGCCCCAACGGGGAGGGCCGGGTGGTGGCGGGCGGTGGGCGGGGGGGTCGACAGCAGGGATGCTGTCGCCAAGCCTACAGGGACGTATTCACGGCGCCCCCCGCACGCCGCCAGCCACCACCCGGCCCGGGAGGAGGTCTTTTGGCTATACTCATCCGCACCCGGCCCCAGGCGGCCCTCACTGACAGGCGGAGATCAAGAAAATGACGAATTTCGTGTCACATCCCGGACGAGCCACCCGTGCCGGCGCCGGTGCCCTCACCAGCCTGCTGGTCGCGCTGGCGCTGGGCGGCTGCGCCTCCTCGGCCGACTTTCCCACCGGCGCCATCGCCATCACCCTCAAGCCAGGTGACACGGGGACCTGTATCTCGGCCCCCTGCCAGGTCAGCCTGGTCATGCCCCCCGGCCAGGGCAGCTACGAGGTCACGGGCAATCAGGTAAGGGTCGGCACCTACCCGGCCGGGCAAACGGTCAATCTGGGTGGTTACTATGAATCCCAGAAATTCGTCATCGTCGGCGCCAAGGTAGCGCCCGCCTATGTCTATGTGCCGAATCAACGCTAGCGGTCGCGGTCGCCTGGCCGGCTGACGGCGGCCCCGGGGTAGCGGGAAATCAACCTCAAGGGCGCGTCCGGCCGCCAGCGATGGCCACTAGCAAGGCGCGCGCCGCCGCCGTCGGGTCCTCGGCGGCCATGAGGGCGGAAACGACGGCGATGCCATCGGCGCCGGCCGCCATGACCGGCCCCGCATTGCCCTCATTGAGCCCGCCGATGGCGATCAAGGGCAGGTGGGTGACGGTACGGATCGCCGCCAACCCCGCCAGTCCGGTAGCCGTCGGGGTATCCCGCTTGGTCGGGGTGTCGAAGACGGGGCTCACGCCCAGATAATCCGCCCCCTCACCCGTGGCGCGGCGGGCCTCCTCCGGCGTGCTGATCGAGACGCCGATGATCAATTCATCCCCCACCAGCCGCCGGGCCAGATCGCAGGGCAGGTCGTCCTGACCCAGATGGACCCCCGCCGCGCCGCAGGCCAGGGCCAGGTCGAGGCGGTCATTGACGATAAGCGGCACCCCCAGCGGCTCCAGCAGGGCCTTTAGTTCCAGCGCCAGCCGAAGGCTGTCGCGGATGCTGACATCCTTGTCGCGCAACTGGACGACGCTGACGCCACCCTGGACGGCGGCGCGGACGATCCCGGCCAGCCCCCGTCCCCGGGCGGCGGCGCGATCGGTCACCAGGTAGAGGGCGTAGTCGATTGCCCGCGCCATGGACTTATTCGACGACCAGGCGTGCTTGCCGGCTTACCCGCTCGGGGGTGATCTCGTCCAGGGCATCGATGAGGCGGGTGCGGAAGCTGCCGGGCCCCGGCTCCCCCACCGCCGCCATCTCGCCGGCAATGCCATAGGCGGCCAGGGCGCCGATACTGGCGAGCCAGGGGTCGGCCTGGACCGCCGCGAAGGCACCTACCAGGGCTGAACAGACGCAGCCCGTGCCCGTCACCCGGCTCATCAGGGGGTGGCCGTTGGCCAGGCGCGCCCGGCGCTCGCCGTCGGTGATGAAGTCCTCGGGGCCCGTGACCACCACCAGGGCCCCGGAGGCTTGCGCGATGGCGATCGCCGCCTCCCGGGCCTCCTCGACGCCACGGGTCGAATCGACGCCCTTGGTCGCACCGCCGGCCGCGGCCAGGGACAGGATCTCGGAGGCGTTGCCCCGGACGATGGTCGGCTGGACCTCCTCCAGGAGCAGCAGCGCCGTCTCGGTACGCAGCCGGGTGGCGCCGGCGCCCACCGGGTCCAGGACGATGGGCAGGCCCCGCGCCCGGGCGGCGTGTCCGGCGGCGAACATGGCCTCGATCCAGGGTCGCGACAGGGTGCCGATGTTGAGGACCAGGGCCCCGGCCAGGCCCACCATCTCCCGCACCTCCTCGGCGGCATGCGCCATGACGGGCGAGGCGCCGATGGCCAGCAGGGCGTTGGCGGAAAAGTCCATGACGACGTAGTTGGTGATGTTGTGGACCAGCGGCCGCTGGCGCCGCAGCTCCGCGAGCGCCAGGGCCGCGGCATCGATAGGATGGGTGCTCATGTCCATGAAGGGTGACTCGGTTGCTGATGGCGGATGGGGTGGAAGTGTAACACTGGCGCCCGAGCCTTTAGCCAGGGCCTCGCCCTTCGGCCCCTTCTCCCCAACCCTCCCCCACAAGGGGGGAAGGGGCAAGAGCAGCAGTGGCTTGGGCTACCGCACCCAGCCCATGCGGCCGGGAGGTCTAAAAGCCTAAACCAGGGCCACCAGCCGGAATCTCCGAAAGCGTGCGCCAGGGCTGCAAGTCGGGGGGGGTCTGAAGGCTTACCCCAGGGTCGCCAGCCGGGGCGTCAGGTCGGCGGCGGGCACCGGGCGGCCAAACCAGTAGCCTTGAGCATGGTCGCAGCCCTCGGCCAGGAGGAAATCGCGCTGGGCCTCGGTTTCGACGCCCTCGGCCAGGACGGCGAAGCCCATCTTGGCGCCCAGGGCGATGATGGAGCGGGCGATGGCGGCGTCGTTCTCATCCCCCGGCAGACGGCTCACAAAGCTCTGGTCGATCTTCAGCTTGTCCGCGGGCAGGCGCTGGAGACGAGCCAGGGAGGAAAAGCCGGTGCCAAAGTCATCGATGCTGATCATGACGCCCCGCTCACGCAGCCGATTGAGCACCTCGCCGACCTCTCCTTGCTGCTGCATCATCACCGTTTCGGTGATCTCCAGCTCCAGGGATGTTGCCGGCAGGCCGCTGTCCGCCAGGGCCTCTTCGACCCGCGCCAATAGATCGCCGCGCTGAATTTGCAGCCCGGAGACATTGACCGCCACCCGGCCCACGGCCAGACCCGCCTCGAGCCAGGCGCGGCCTTGCCGGCAGGCCTCCCGCAGCACCCAGGTGCCCAGCTCACCGATCAGGCCGGCATCCTCGGCCACGGGGATGAAGCGCGAGGGCGGAATCATGCCCTCCTCGGGATGGGGCCAACGAGCCAGGGCCTCGACGCCGACCAGTCCGCCAGTGCGCAGGTCGATCTGCGGCTGGTAGTAGAGCCGCAACTGGTCCAGTTCCAGGGCCTTGCGCAGTTGTCCCTCCAGCACGATGCGCTCAAGGGCGGCGTTGGTCATGTCCTCGGAATAGAACTGGTAGTTGTCGCGGCCCCGGTCCTTAGCGCGGTACATAGCGGCATCCGCGTTTTGCAGCAGGGTCTCGACCGAATGGCCATCGCGGGGATAGACGCTGATGCCCATGCTGGCGGACACATAGAGCTCATGGGCGCCCAGCCGCAGGGGCGCGGCGAGGGCCTTGACGAGGCGGTGGGCCTGCAGGGCGGCCTCCTCCCAGGATGGCAGGTGTTCCGCCAGCACCACGAACTCATCGCCGCCGAGCCGGGCGAGGGTGTCATCCTCGCGGACGACGGACTGAAAACGCGCTGCGATGGCCTTCAGCAGGTCGTCGCCCAGGTTATGGCCCAGGCTGTCGTTGACCCGCTTGAAGCGATCCAGGTCGATGAAGATCACCGCCAGGACCTCGGCCTCCCGCTCGGCGGTTTGCAGGGCATGCTCCAGTCGGGCGCTCAGCAGCAGGCGGTTCGCCAGGCCGGTCACGGGGTCGTGATGGGCCAGGTGCTCGAGCTGGGCCTGGTAGTTTTTCAGGGGGCTGATGTCGGTGAAGACGCCGACGCACTGGGTCAGATCACCGCTCGCGTCCCGCACCGGGCTGAGGGTCAGCCAAATGGGATAGCACTCATCGGGCCGGGGGAGTTTGTCGTCCCGGCGGCGATTCCAGACCTCGCCGCGCCAACCACCAGTCTCGACCATGGCGCGCCAGATCGCCCGATAGAAGGCCGGCTCCTGGCGTTCACAGCCCATGCTGTCAAAGGCCTGGCCAATGACCTCCCGCTCCGGGTAGCCGGTGATGTCGGTGAAGGCGCGATTGACCGCCTGGATATGGCCCCGGGCGTCCGTAATCATGACCCCCTCCTGGGCATTAGCGAACACCACGTCACGGGCGCGCAACTCGCGCAGCAGGCGACAGCGGTCACACTGATTCTTGAGCAGGGCGCCGAGCATTAGGGTTGAGAAGAATTGCAGCAGCCCCAGGGCGGGACCCGCTTCCCGCAATAACTGGAGGCCAAGGGCCGGCGGCGGGATCAGCACCAGGGACAGGGGCTCCAGGAGCGTCATGGCCAGGGCGCCCGCCAGCAGCAACCGATAGGATTGGGGCGGCAACCACCGTGCCAGGGCCGGCTGGATCAGGGCCAGGAGGGCCGCGAATTCCACGGCCAGCCCGATGACGCCCGCCCAGGCCCCGGCACCGCCCAGCACCAGGCGATAGGCCATCATAGCCAGGGCCGTGGTCAGGCCCACGAGCCCGCCCCCGAACAGGGTGGCGCAGGCCAGGATGGCGCCGCGCGGGTCGGCAATGACCCCCTCGGACAATTCAATCGGCGCATAAAGGCTGTAGAGACCCGCCAGGGCAAAGAGCATGCCCTTTGCGGCCTGATTGATGGTGGGCCGATGGGTGGTGGAAAAATAGCCGTCAATGAAGCTGTAGACCGCGAAGACCACCAGGATCTGTCCGGTCAGGGTGGCGACATTGAGGAGGAGATCGGGCACGGCAACCAGTCGCGGGCGGAGAATCGGCTCTTCAGGACCTGGGGCGAGTATCTCGCCTGACTCGGCGCCGGGTCAAGGAACTTACCTGAAGACCTGGAGCCAGGGGCTGGCACGCCCCAAGGGAGGCCAGGCTTGCCCCGGGGGTCGGGGTTTCCGTTAAGATGCGGACATTGTTCACAAGGCCCCCAACGCCCCGGCGCTGGGTTGTTTGGAGTACGGATTCGCCATGTTCAAGAACCTGCACCTCTGGGCCAACATCATGCTGGGCATGGTGCTGGCCATCCTGATGGCGGTCGGTGCCCAGGGCTACGGCAGCCTGCTGAGCCTGGAGCGGGTCATCCTGGAGGCCGAGCGGACCCGGCTGAGCGAGAATATGGCGAGTCTGCAGGCGGCGATAGCGGCGGATACCCGCCAGGCGGAGGCCCTGAGTGCCCTGGTGGCCAACATTCCCGAGGTCCAGGCACGCTTCGCGGCGGGTGACCGGGCCTGGCTCCAGGCCAACCTGCTGCCGGCCTACCAGGTGCTGGCCAAGCAGTATGGGGCCGTGCAATTCCAGTTCCTGACCCCCCCGGCTACCTCCTTCCTGCGGCTGCATCTGCTCGACAAGTTTGGGGACGATCTGTCCACCATTCGCAAGACCGTCCTGGACACCAACCGCACCCTCACCCCTCAGCGGGGGCTGGAGGTCGGCGTGGCGGGCCTCGGTGCCCGGGGCATGGTGCCCATCTTCGCGGGGGACGAGCATCTGGGAGTGGTGGAATTCGGCATGTCCTTCGGCAAACCCTTCTTCGAGGCCTTCAAGGCCACCTTCGGGGTCGATGCCGGCCTGCACCTGGTGCGCGGCGATAAATTCGATACCTTCGTCAGCACGGTGGGGGAGGCGCCCCTGCTTGACCCCGCCCGTCTGCGCGCGGCCATGGCGGGAGAACCCCAACTCGTCGAGATCGAGCACAATGGTCGACCCCTGTCGGTCTATGCGGACCTGCTGCGCGACTACTCCGGCCTGCCGCTGGGCGTCATTGAGTTGTCCTCCGACCATTCCGAGGCCAATGCCATCCTGACCGCCGCCTCCCGCCAGTCCTGGCTGATCGGGGGCCTGGCCCTATTGCTGAGCCTCCTGATCGCCCAGATGACGGCCCGTTCCTTGGGGCGGCGCATCCAGCTCCTGTCCGCCGGGGTGGAGCGGGTGGCCGGGGGGGACCTGAGCCGCGAAATCCCCAGCGCGGGCCGGGACGAAGTGGCGGGGCTGGCGCGGGCGGCCGACGCCATGCGACGGCATCTGCACCAGCTGGTGGCGGAGGTGGAGGCCAACGCCACCGCCGTCCATCGCTCCGCCCAGGAGATCGCCCGGGCGGTGGACGGTCAGGCCGCCAATTCGACCCAGATGTCCGCCTCGGTGGCGGAGATCACCTCCACCATGGAGGAACTCTCGGCCTCCTCGTCCCAGATCGCCGAGTATTCGGAATCGGTGGTGACGGTCGCCCGCCAGACCCTGGAGGACAGTCACACCGGGGCCGGGGCCATGCAACAGTTGGCGAGCCGCATGGAGGAAAACCGCAACGACAGCCAGAGTGCCCTGCGGGAGATCCTGACACTGGGGACCAAGTCCAAGGAGATCTCACGCATCATGGAGATCATCGATACCGTGGCGGACCAGACCAAGCTGATCGCCTTCAATGCCGCCCTGGAGGCCGCCTCCGCCGGGGAGGCCGGCAAACGCTTCGCGGTGGTGGCGGCGGAGATCCGGCGCCTGGCCGACTCGGTCACCGAGTCCACCGGGGAGATCGCCCGCAAGGTGGCGGAGATCCAGGAGTCCATCGGCCGCCTGGTGGTGACCTCGGAAAAGGGCACCGCGGGCATCGAGCAGGGGCTGACCGAGTCCAACCAGGTGGTGCATTTCCTCACCGCCCTGGTGGACGGGGCCGAGGAGACCACCAGCGCCGCCCAGCAGATCAGCCTCTCCAGCCAGCAACAGCGCACCGCCAGCAATCAGGTGGTGGTGGCCCTGCGGGAGATCGTCACCGCCAGCGCCGACACCGCCGCCTCCGTGCGGCGCATCGCCGCCATCACCCAGGACATGACCGGCCGTTCCGCCAGCCTCAAGGATCAGGTGGACCGCTTCCGGTTGACGGCGGACGACGTCCCACCGGGCCAGTCCTGATGGCGCCCCCGCGCAGCGGCCCCATCCGGGTCCTGGTGGTGGATGACAGCCCCACCGCCCGGGACCTGATCAGCGCCCTCATCGCGACGGATCCCCGCCTGACGGTCTGCGGCCAGGCCGAGGATGGTCGGGCCGCGGTCCGCCAGGCCCAGGCCCTGCGGCCGGACCTGGTGACCATGGACCTGAGGATGCCGGAAATGGATGGCCTCCAGGCGATCGCGGAGATCATGGACCTGTGCCCCACCCGCATCCTGGTGGTCTCGGACGCGGCGGATGCCGCCAATGCCATGGCCGCCGTGGCCCGGGGCGCCCTGGACGCCACCTTCAAACCCACCCTGGACGACGGACCAGCCTTCACCGCCCGGCTGCGGATGCTGGCCGGGGTGCCGGTGATCCGCCACCTGCGTAGCCTGGCGGAGGCCAGACCCGCCACCCAGGTCATGACCCCCAGCGCCAGCGCGGCTGATGCCGGCGGCTCGGTGATCGCCATCGCCGTCTCCACCGGGGGGCCCCAGGCCCTGGCCCGGCTGCTACCGGCGCTACCCGCCGGGCTCCCGGCCCCGGTGCTCATCGCCCAGCATATCAGCGAAGGCTTCGCCCAGGGCATGGCCCAGTGGCTCGATGGCCTCTGCCCCCTGCCGGTGACGGTGGCCCGCGACGGCGAGCCACTGCTCCCGGGCCATATCTATCTCGCCGACCCTGCGTCCCACCTGACCCTGGCGCCGGGCAACCTGAGCCGCCTCACGCCCTGCGAGCCGGACGATCGCTACCGCCCGAGTTGCGACCGGCTGCTGAACTCGGTGGCGGCCCTCGGGCCCCGGGCCATCGGCCTCATCCTCACCGGCATGGGCCGGGACGGGGCCCAGGGCATGACCGCCATCGCCGCCGCCGGCGGGGTCACCCTCGCCCAGGACGAGGCCACCTCGGTGGTCTTCGGCATGAACCGGGAGGCGATCCTGGCCGGCGGCGTCCAGCGGGTGCTGCCCCTGGAGGCCATCGCCGGGGAACTGACCCGACTGGCGGGCAGCGCGGGGAGTCCCCTGGTCAAGATCGCCGTGGCCGGGCCCCGGGCGTGAACCTGGAGGACGCCAAGACCCTGCTCAAGAGCCGCCTGGGCCTGAGCTTCGAGGGCCATGGTGAAAATCTCCTCCGACAGGCCATCGAGCACCGCCAGGCGGCGATCGGGGCCACCGGGGCCAGCACCACCCTGGATTATGTGGCGCGCCTGGCCCTGGATGCCGAGGAACTGGACGCCCTGACCAGCCTCCTGACCATCAACGAGACCTACTTCTACCGCGAGCCCGAGCATCTGCGACTGCTCACGGACCACCTGGCACCGGAACTGCTGCGCATCCGCCCCCCAGGGCGGCCGGTGCGCATCCTCTGCGTGGGCTGCGCCACCGGCGAGGAGCCCTACTCCATCCGCATGGCCCTGCGCGAGCGCTGGGGCGATCAGTCCGACCCCGATTTCGCCATCACCGGCGCGGACCTGGATCGGGAGGCCCTGGCCGGAGCCCGCCGGGGCAGTTATCGCCCCCTCGCCTTTCGTGCCCTGGACCCCGCCCTTCAGGCCCGCTGGTTCACCGCCACCCCGGAGGGTGACTGGCGGTTGGCGGACAGCATCCGGGGCAGCGTGGACTTCATGCAACTGAATCTGCTCGCCGCCAGCTATCCCGACGAACTCAAGGGTCAGGACCTGATTTTTTACCGCAACCTCTCGATTTATTTCGATGCCCCGACCCGGCAAGTCATCATGGGACGGTTAGGTGACCTCCTGCAACCGGACGGCTATCTCATTGTCGGCCTGGCGGAGACCCTCGCCAATGACTACGGGCTCCTGACACTGCGCGGCCAGGGAGGCGTCTGGTATTTCGCCAAGCAGCCCGCCGCCCCCGCGCCGGGACCCGAGGCCAAGCCGGTCCGGCGGACCCTACCGAACCGCGCCCGGCCTGCGGCCGCTTTAACGGGAGCTGTAACTGGAGCTGGGTCTCGGGCTGGTTCTATTCCCCGCGGCGGGATCCGGGGGCACTTGGCGGTGGCCAGGCCGCCTACCCACAGCGTCCCGCCCCGCCCTCCCGTCACGGCAAGCCCGGCCCCCTCGGCAGCCGCCACCTCGGCCGCCAGCGCAGCCACCACTGCGGCTGCCAGCACAGTCGCCACCTCGGCCGCCACCACGACGGCCCAGCGCTTCCAGCAGGCCCTGGACCAGGCGCGGGCGGAGCGCTTCACCGCCGCCCTGGAGACCCTGGCCCCCCTGTGCGCCGCGCCCAAGGCAGACCCGGCCCACCTGACCCTGCGCGCCCAGGTCCTGCACGCCCAAGGGGACCTGACCGGGGCCGAGGAGACCGCCCGCCAGGTGCTGGCCACCGATCCCTGGGCACTGGAGGCCCTGGTCCTGCTGGGACGCATCAGCCGCGCCCAGGGGCGCCTGGAGGCGGCGGTCGAGCACCTGCGCCACGCCATCTACCAGCGCCCCGACTATTGGCCCGCCCATGGCGAATTGGCCGAGTGCCGGCGCGCCGCGGGCCAGGACGAGGCCGCCCGGCGCGAATACGGCATCGCCCTGCGCCTGCTGGCGGCGAGGCCCGAGGTCCTGGCCCAGGCCGGGCCTCTGCCGCCGGCCTTGAGCTGGATGGACCTGCGCCAACTCTACCAGGCGCGGCTGGCCCGCCTCGGGCACCCGGACTGAGACCCGCCTCATGGCCCTGGACATCGGCAAATTCATCGGTCGCTTCATCGGCGAAGCCCGGGACCACCTGACCCGCCTAGAGGCCGGGATCGCGGCCCTGGAGACCCAGCCCGACGACACCGAGGCCATCAATGCCCTCTTCCGCTCCGCCCACACCATCAAGGGCTCGGCGCGGATGATCAAGCTGCTGGGGATCAGCGCCAACGCCCATCGCATGGAGGATCTGCTGGGGGCCCTGCGGGCAGGTACCCGGCACCCCGAGGCCGCCAACCTGGGCCTGCTGCTGCGCGGGGTGGATGCCATCGCCGCCCAGCTCGACCAGGTCGAGGCCTGCGGCGGGGACCCACCCGCCGACGCGGCCTTGGGCCTGGCCCTGGCCCAGGCCGCAGGCCTGGAGGAGCCTGCCGCGCCGGGGTCAATGGCAACCTCCCCCCCCCCGACCAGCCCAGCGCCCGCCGCCAGCGCGCCAGCCGGGTCCTCGGCGCCGCTGGCCGCGTTCGCGCAAACCTTCACCGCCGAGCACCCGGACCCGACCGCGCGCGCAACCACACCCCAGCACCCTGCCTCGACCCCACAGACCACTCCACCCGGGCAAAGGGCCGCCACAGCGCCAATCGTCACCCCTGAGCAAACCATCGCGCCCGAGCAAACGGCCATTCCCGGGCAAACGACCAGTCCCGGAGCCGGGACCCTACCCGGGCAGGGGGCCGAGGCCGCGTCCTCGGCCGCCACCGCCCCGGCGACCGTCAACGCTCAAACTGCCGCCCCCACGCCATCGCCAACCACCGCCACCCCCTCACCCACCCCCCCAACGGCCAGCTACCGTGCCCCGGACAGCATCCGGGTCCCCCTGGCCAAGCTGGATGAGCTGGTGCGGCTGATCGGGGAGGTCCTCTCGGTCCAGGCCCGGCTGCGTCAGCGCCTGCTGGATGCCCAGACGCTGGACCGGTCCGCCCAAACCGCCCGCGACCAGGGTACCCCCGGCCTGGACCCCGACCCGGGCGCCGCTCTCCACCGCTTTGTCCGGGACCTGCGGGACACGGTGCAGGCCCAGGAATTGCTGACCGCCGGGCTCGGCGAGCGCGCCCTGGTGTTGCGCATGTTGCCCCTCTCCATGGTCTTCGACCCGAGCGCGCGGATGGTGCGCGAGCTGGCGTGGGCGGCGGGCAAGGAGGTCCGGTGCGAGGTCCAGGGCGGCGAGATCGAACTGGACCGCCAGATCATCGAGCGCCTGGGCGACGCCCTAGTCCATCTGGTGCGCAATGCCGTGGACCATGGCCTGGACGAGCCGGCGGAACGGCGGGCGGCGGGCAAACCCGCGGTCGGCCGGGTGCGCCTGAGCGCCCGCCACGCCGGGGGCGGGGTAGTGGTGGAGGTGAGCGACGACGGGCGGGGCCTGAACCGGGAACGGCTGATCGCCAAGGCCATCCAGAAGGGCCTGCTGGCGCCCGCCCGGGCCCCGACCCTGACCGACGAGGAGGTCTGGGAACTCATCTACGAACCCGGCCTCAGCACCAGCGACATCATCACTGACCTGTCCGGACGGGGGGTCGGCATGGACGTAATCCGCCGCACCGTCATCGACGAGCTGCACGGCGCCCTGTCCCTGGTCAGCCGTCCCGGCGAGGGCAGCTGCTTCACCTTCAATCTGCCCCTGTCCCTGGCCCAGATGCGGGTCCTCCTCTTCACCACCGGCGGGCAGCGTTTCGGCCTCGCCGCCCAGCAGGTGGTCGAGCTGATCCGGGTCACCCCCGGGGAGACCATCCGCGTCGCCGAGCGCCCGGCGGTGGTGCTGCGCAACGAATTCATCCCCCTGGTCCCCCTGGCGGAACTGCTGGGCCTGGAGGCAAAGCGGCCCGGGCCCCGGGACCGGGGGGTACAACTGGCAGTCATCATCGGGGTACGCCAGGCCAAGCTGGGCCTGGTGATCGACGACCTGGTGGACGCCCGGGACATGGTCATCAAGAGCCTGCCCGGTCAGATGCGCGGCTGCGGTCTGGTGAGTGGTATCGTGGTCACTGGCGATCAGGCCCTGGTCAGCGTGCTCCAGGCCCCAGGCCTCATGGACCTGGCCCGTCGCTACCGGGGCGAGGCGACGACCCGGGGCGCGGCGCCAGCCCCGGGGGCGACGCCCCGCGGCGAGCCCTGGCGGGTCCTGGTGGTGGATGATTCCCTCAACACCCGGGAGATCGTCAAGGAGGTGCTGGAGGCCTATGGCTACCGGGTCACCACCGCCGAGGACGGCCTGGATGGTTGGCAAAAGGCCTTGGGGGGTCGCTACAATGCGATCCTGACCGATGTGGAGATGCCGGGGCTGGACGGCTTCTCCCTCACCGCCCGCTTGCGCGCTCATGCCCAATACGAGACCACGCCCATTATCATCATCACCTCCCGCGAGCGGGAGGAAGACAAGCGCCGGGGCGTCCAGGCCGGTGCCGATGCCTACATCGTCAAGGGCGACTTCGACCAATCCAGTCTGCTCGATACCCTGCACACCCTCTTGGGAGACCCATGAAAATTCTGATCGTTGATGATGACCCCTTGGCGGGGGAGCTCGTCGGGGCCCTCCTGGAGGACTTCGGCCATGAGTGCCAACTGGCGGAGAACGGCATCGCGGCCCTGGAGTGCCTAGGGCCCGGAGCGGGGATCGAGTTGGTGATATCGGACCTCAACATGCCCCTGGTGAGCGGGCTGGAACTCTTCCAGGAACTGCGCGACCAGGGCCAGGAGGTGGCCTTTATTCTGTTGACCGGCGATGACCCCGAGCCCCTGCGGGCGCAATACCCGGGGCTGTCCGGCGTGCTGCCCAAGGATGGCGACCTGGAGGAGACCCTCCCGGTCCTGGTGGCCTCGCTGGCGGGGACCTGACTAGAACCGGCTTTCGCATAGATAACAATAACAAGGGATACAGGCTTATGGCGACACCACCCTCCGAGGGCTTTCAGGCGCGCAAGGCGCGTCTGCGGGAGGCATTCCGTGCCCAGTTGCCCACGCGGCTGGCGGAGGCCCGGGCGTGCCTGGCGGCGATCCAGCCCGGCACGGCCGGTCGTGAGGGTCTGGCGCGCCTGGAACTGGTCCTGCACACCCTCAAGGGCAGCAGCGGCTCCTTCGGCCTGCTCGGGATCAGCGAGGGGGCGCGGGAGGCCGATGATCTGGTCAAGGCCGCCCTGGCGACTCAGGAGCCAGTGACCCCGGACCTCCTCGGAACCCTGAGCCATCTGCTGGAAGGGCTGGCCCAGGCGGACCTGGAGCCGGCGGGCGCCGGCCCCGGGGAACGCCTGGGCTTTGAGCCCATGGCTGCGCCCAGCCCCGAGCCTGGGATGCCCGCGGCCCTGGTGACCGGTGACCCAGCCGCCAACGCCCGTGGCGAGCGCCCCATCCTGCTGTGCGACGACGACGGGGACCTAGCCGAGCAGTTGTGCGCCCAACTGGCCTGCTTCGGCTACCAGGTCACCGCCATCAACAGCCTGGCGGACCTACCGGCGGCGGTGACGACGAACCCACCCGCCACGGTCATCATGGACGTCATGTTCCCGGAGGGTGAACACGCCGGGCCCGAGACCCTGGCCGCCCTCATGACCGCGACCGGGCGCCGCATCCCGAGCATCTTCATCTCCTGTCGCGACGACTTCCAGGCCCGGCTTCAGGCCGTCAAGGCCGGCGGCAGCGCCTACTGCACCAAGCCGGTCAAGACCACCGAGATCGTGGAGTTCCTCGACGCCCTCACCAACCGGGAGTCCCCGCTGCCCTTTCATGTCCTGGTGGTGGATGACGACCCTCAGCTCGCCGCGCTCCACGCCCTCATCCTGGAAGAGGCCGGCATGATCACGGTGGTCGCGACCAACCCGGCCCAGGTCCCGAACCTGCTCAAGGGCTTCAACGCCGACCTGGTTCTGATGGACCTCTATATGCCCGAGTGCTCGGGCCCGGAGCTGGCCCAGGTCCTGCGCCAGATGCCCGGCCACGTGAGTCTGCCCATCATTTACGTATCGTCGGAGACGGACCGGGAGCGCCAGATCAAGGCCCTGGAGGTGGGCGCCGACGGCTTTCTCATCAAGCCGGTGGACCCCCGGAGGCTGATCTCGGAGGTCACCCTGCGCGCGGAGCGGATGCGCACCCTGCATGCGTTGATGGTACGCGATGGCCTCACCGGGCTCTTCAACCACAACGCCATCATGCAGTTCCTGGAACTGAAGGTGGCCAATGCCCGACGTGAACAGGGCACCTTCTGCTACGCCATGATCGACGTGGACCGCTTCAAGCGGGTCAACGACACCTATGGCCACCCGGCGGGCGACCAGGTCCTGATGGCCCTGAGCCGGGGCCTGCGCCTGCGCCTGCGTGAGTGCGACATGGTGGGACGCTATGGCGGGGAGGAGTTCGCGGTGATCCTGTCCGGGGTCAACGAGGCCCAGGCCAAGGTGATCCTGGATCAGCTCCGCCGCAGCTTTGCCGAGGTCATCTTCTATGCCGGCGACGCCACCTTCACCTGTACCTTCAGCGCCGGCGTGGCCAGCTTCCCGCGCTTCCCCTCCTCCGAGGCCATGCTGGAGGCCGCGGACCTGGCGCTCTATCGGGCCAAGGGTGGGGGTCGCGATCGGGTGGAGATCGCCGCCCCCGCCAGCATCTACCCCAGGTCCAGCCCGGAGTCTTCCGCGGTCGCGACCCCGAGCAGTGACGAGGTCGGGCATGATCACTGAGCCCGAGGCGGGTCCGGTCACCGGACCAACGACCGCGCCACCTGACTTCAATACCAACGATGAGCTGGGTGTCATCCTGTCCCAACGCCGCGCGGGGCGCCAGGATATCGTGGACGTGGATGTGGCTACTATCCAACTAGTCATCTTCGCCATCGGCGACCAGCACTTCGCCCTGCCGGGGGCCCAGGTGGCCGAGATCCTGCCGCTGGCGCCCATCTTCCCGGTCCCGGGCTGCCCGCCCGCCGTGGAGGGGGTCATGGACGTGCGCGGCAACATCTGCGCCGTCCTGCGCCTGGGTGACCTGCTGGGCGCGGCCCATGACCCTCTCGGCCGCCACACCGCCATCCTGCTGGGCCGGGTCGGCGACCAGGAGAGCGGGCTGCGGGTCGATCGCGTCGCGGACGTGACCCCGGTGATACTGGAGAGCCTGATGGCCCCGCCGGACCAGTTGCCGGAGCGCCTTCAGGGACTGGTGACCGGCGTCTTCCAGCGGCCGGAAGGCCCCGTCTTGGCGCTGGACATGGAGCGCATCTTTCAGGCCTGGCGGGACGGGCACCTATGACGGCCCCAGGGGCGCCCGCTACCCCGGCGGCCTCCCAGGAGCCCGGACTGGCCGGGGCCCCCTCCGGTGTGGACCTGGTGCTGTTCCGTTGGGGCCCCTTGCGGCTCGCCGTTCCGGCCAGCCAGGTAGCGGGGCTGGGGCCGGATACCGACCCCGAGGCCCCCGCGGTCGGCGATCTCCTGGAACTGGCCGCCGCGACCTCTGGCGCGGACCGGGAGCCTGTCGCCGCGGCCCGGTTCCGCCGCCTGGCCCTGCGAGGGGCCGGCCCCGGCTTGGGGCTGCGCGTCCAGGAACCCGTTGATCGCGTCCGGCTGGAGGCCGGCACCATTCAGCCCCTGCCGCCCCTCATCACGGCCCGCCTGCGCCTGCCGCTGGTGCGGGCCCTGGCCAGCACCGGGGGCCCGGCGGGGGCCATCATCCTCATCCTTGACCTCATGGCGCCCCGGACCTGCATCGGCAGGCCGCGCCCCGAGGCACCCATCCATCGCCTTGATTGATAACAGCCTATCGTGATCGACCCAAGCTCCCAACATCCGTCGCCGGCCCCGGTCACCCCGGACCAATCCCCGCCAGAACCCCGCGAGGCGGCTGGAGCGTACCGGGACCTGCTCGCCCTGCAACAAGAGCACGTCACCCTGCGCGCCCTCTTCGACACCACGCCGGATATCCTCTATGTCAAGGATCTGGAGTTGACCTATCGCCTGGTCAACCCGGCCTGCCGTCAACTGATGGGGCTCCCGGAAGAAGAGATTATCGGCCGGGGGGACCGGGACCCCCGCTTCCCGCCCGATCTCGTCGCGCAGATGATGCGCCATGACCGGGAGGTCATCACCCTGGGGGAACCCCGACTCAACGAGGCCCGGGTGACCGGGGCGGATGGCACCCCACGCTGGTTCCGCACCCTCATAACCCCCCTGGTGGATGCCACCGGCCGGATCACCGGGCTCTTCGGGGTCGGCCACGACATCACCGCCCTCAAGGCCCTGACCAACCAGTTGGCGGAGGCCGAGGAGCGCTGGTCCTTCGCCCTCCAGGGGGCTGGACTGGGAGTCTGGGACTGGAATTTCGCCAGTGACGAGGTCTATTGGTCCGCCGATTGGCTGAAGATGCTGGGTTACCAGGCGGAGGAGATCCTGCCGTCGGCGGCGACCTGGACGGCCCTGCTGCACCCGGATGACCGGGCGCGCGTCGCGGCCTACGGCACCGACTACCGCGCCAATCCCGTCGGGTGCTATGAGATCGAGTTCCGTCTGCGCCACAAGCAGGGGCACTGGATGGATATTCTGTCCCGCGCGACCCTGGCGCGGGATGCGCACGGCATGCCCCTCCAGCCCCTGCGCCTCATCGGCACCCACATGGATCTCGGCGAGCGCAAACGCAGCCAGCGCCTGTCCGAACTCCGCCAACGCCTCCTGGAAATGGTGGGTCTGGACGATCAGGAGTCGATCCTCGTGACCGCCCTGGATGTCGCCGAGGAACTGACCCATAGCCAGATCGGCTTTCTGCATTTTGTCTCCGAGAACGAGCAGGAGGTCTCACTGCAGGTCTGGTCCACCCGCACCCGCGCCGAGATGTGCCTGGCGGAGGGTAACGGCCTGCACTACCCGGTGAGCGGGGCCGGCGTCTGGGTGGACTGCATCCTCCAGCGCCAGCCGGTGATCCACAACGACTACGCCAGCCTGCCGCACAAGAAGGGCATGCCGGAGGGCCATGCGCCCCTGGTGCGGGAGGCCACGGTGCCGCTATTGGTCGATGGCCGCGTCGTCGCCGTGATCGGCGTCGGCAACAAGGCCCATGACTACAACCCGCAGGACCTGGAGATCCTCGGCCAGGTCCTGGAGATAGCCATCTATTGTGCCGATCGGCAACGGGTGGAGCGGCAACAGGAGTACCTGGCCTTCTATGACATCCTGACCGGCCTGCCCAATCGTTCCCTCCTGACGGAGCGCATGAGCCAGGCCATCGCCCAGGGCAACCGCGCCAATCAACTGATCGCGGTCTGCTACCTCAACCTCGACGGCTTCAAGGTGGTCAACGAGACTTATGGGCAGGCCATCGGCGATGCCCTGCTGGTGAGCCTGGCGCACCGTCTCCAGGGCAGCCTGCGGCCGGGTGATTCCCTGGCCCGTACCGGGGGCGACGAATTCGCCTTGATCCTGGCGGGCCTCACCTCCTCCTATGACAGCGAGGAGGCCGTGCGGCGGGTGCTGAAGCAGATCACTCAACCCATCGACGTCCAGGGCCATCGCATTTTTGTCGCCGGCAGCATGGGTGTCACCCTCTTCCCCCTGGACCCCGATGGGCCGGATGCCCTGCTGCATCACGCCCAAAAGGCCATGTACCAGGCCAAGGGCACCAACCGCTCGGGTTACCACTTTTACGATCCGGTCCAGGATCAACAATTGCGCCAGCTCCGGCGGCTGCGAGAGGAATTCGCCCGCGCCTTGCAGGGCGATGAGCTCTTGCTCTATTACCAGCCCAAGATCGCCCTGGGGGACGCGAGCTTGATCGGCCTGGAGGCCCTCATCCGCTGGCGGCATCCCCGCGAGGGCCTGCTGGAGCCCCATCAGTTCCTGCCGCAGATCAAGGACTCGCCCCTGGAGATCGCCTTGGGCGAGTGGGTGGTGACCCAGGCGCTGGCCCAGCGGCAAGCCTGGCGGCAAGCGGGGGTGGAACTGGCGGTGAGCATCAACGTCAGTCCCCGCCAGATCCAGATGCGGGGCTTCGCGGACCTCCTGACGCGGACCCTGGCCGCTTATCCCCCGGGAACCGCCGAGCAACTGGAAATCGAGATCCTGGAGATCGCCGAGAT
This sequence comes from Chromatiaceae bacterium, assembly GCA_044228695.1. Taxonomy (GTDB): domain Bacteria; phylum Pseudomonadota; class Gammaproteobacteria; order Chromatiales; family Chromatiaceae; genus M0108. The sequence continues at coordinate 17,548 of JBGAUK010000013.1, forward strand.
TGGCAACACGGCGGATGCCGCCCAGGTCATGAACGCCTGCAAGACCTTGGGGGTGCGATTCGCCCTCGACGACTTCGGCACCGGCTATTCCTCCCTGACCTATTTTCACCATCTGCCCATCGACATCGTCAAGCTCGACCAGCATTTCGTGCGCGAGATACTCGACAAGAACGAGGCCCTGGGGATCGTCGAGGCGGCGCTGCGCATGGCGAACGCCTTGCAGAGGCCCGTGGTGGCGGAGGGCATCGAGTCGGTAGAGATCGGCTTCATGCTGGCCCGGCTGGGCTGCCAGTTTGGCCAGGGCTTCAGCATTGCCCGACCCATGCCCGCCGAGCGGGTCCTGCCCTGGCTGACCGAGTGGCAGGGCGAGCGCATCTGGCACCGGCTGGGGCAGGCGTCCCTGGCGGCCTCGGCAAAATATGACCTCGAGGTGGCGATCTTCAGCCTGCGCCTCTGGCTCGACCAGTTAGTGGCCGACTGGAGTGACGGGGGCGGCGGGACCGCGCCCCCCCTGGATGAGTACCAGTGTCAGTTCCACCGCTGGTATCACGGCATCGGCCGGGCGCGTTATGGCAGCAATCCGAATTACGCCTTCATCCAGGCCCAGCATTACCAGATCCACCAACTGGGGGCCAAGCTGGCGGATCTGGCCGCCAGCGGCCAGACGCGGGAGGCCCTGGCCCTCCGGGGGGAACTGGACGCCCTGGGGGAGGAAATGATCCGCCTCTTGCGGCGGCTGGAGAGGCCCTAGGGGCCCTTGCGGTCCCAGCGCCTGCTGGGTGGCGGGTCCCATCGCCGTGACCCGCCACCCCCGCGTTAGCCCCGGGCTCAACTCAAATCGATGGCGTGGCGCTTCAGGTCCGCCAGGCTGACGATGCGCAAGGCCTGCTGGTGAGTGGCCCGCAGCACCACCCGCGGCGCGGCCCCGGCCTCCTGGGCCTCCTGCCAGCGTGCCGCGCACAGGCACCAGTGATCACCCGGCTTGAGGCCCGGAAACTCGAACTCCGGATGCGGGGTGATGAGGTCATTGCCCTGCCGCAGGGAATACTCCAGAAATTCCGCCGTGACCCGGGCGCAGACGACATGCAGGCCGACATCGTCCGGACCCGTCGCGCAACTGCCGTCGCGGTAGTAGCCGGTTACCAGGTCGCCGTCCGAGCAGGGGGCCAGCGGCTCCCCCAACACGTTCAGGGGTTCATCTCGTCGGGGAAATCCACCGTCCATCGCCTTCTCCTCTGTTCATGAGGGGGTGGGGCCCTTGCCCGGTCCCACCCCCTTCGTCTATCGTCCCCCTACTATCCGTCAGCCGGTCCCCGCCATGCAAGCCGCTCGCGACCTCTTTTCCTACCCCCCCTATTGGGCCCACGAGCTCGGCACGGCGCCGCAACTGCCCATGTCCCGGGCGGAGATGGAACTGCTGGGCTGGGATGCCTGCGACGTCATCATCGTCACCGGCGACGCCTATGTGGACCATCCCTCCTTTGGCATGGCCATCGTCGGGCGGCTGCTGGAGGCCCAGGGGTTCCGGGTCGGCATCCTGGCCCAGCCAGACTGGAACTCGGCGGAGGATTTCCGGCGCCTGGGCCGGCCGAACCTCTTTTTCGGCATCACCGCCGGCAACATGGATTCCATGGTCAACCGCTACACCTCCGACCGGCGGCTACGCAGCGACGACGCTTATAGCCCCGATGGCGCGGGTGGACGGCGGCCGGACCGGTCGGTGATCGTCTATGCCCAGCGGGCGCGGGAGGCCTTCAAGGACACGCCCATCGTCCTGGGCGGCATCGAGGCCAGCCTGCGACGCATCGCCCACTATGATTACTGGTCGGACAAGGTGCGACGCTCCATCCTCCTGGATGCCAAGGCAGACCTTCTCCTCTATGGCAACGCCGAGCGCGCCCTGGTGGCCCTGGCCCATCGGCTGGCCGCCGGCGAGCCCATCGGGGCCATCCGGGACCTGCGCGGCACGGCCTTCATGAGCCGGGAGCTACCCGCGGGCTGGGTGGAAATAGACGCCACCCGCCTCGACGCCGCCCCCCGGGCTTCAGCCCCCGGAGCCCTCGGAGCGCCCGCCGCGCCACCGAGCGAGCCGTTCCGGGATCCCCATCGCGACCCCTACCAACTGGAGCCCGCCTGCGCGGCCGCCGGCGTCGTGGAACCGGGCACGCCGGAGCCGGAGGCCCAGGTGGCGCCGGCCAGTGACCGCCCGCCGGGGATGAAGGTCTCCCCGCCCAGCCTGACCCGCCCCGCCGGTCCAGCGGCCGATCAGGCCCAGGCCCAGGCCCCGGACCGCTCCGACCGCAGCCACACCCTCCTGCGCCTGCCCTCCTACGAGCAGGTGCGCGACAACCCCCTCCTCTACGCCCATGCCTCCCGCCTCTTTCATCTGGAGACCAATCCGGGCAACGCCCGCGCCCTGGCCCAGGGCCACGGAGACCGCGACCTCTGGCTCAACCCACCGCCCATCCCCCTGACCAGCGCCGAGCTGGACCGGGTGTACGAACTCCCCTACAGCCGCCGGCCCCACGATAGCTATGGGGGAGCACGCATCCCAGCCTGGGAGATGATCCGCTTCTCGGTCGCCATCATGCGCGGCTGCTTTGGCGGCTGCACCTTCTGCTCCATCACTGAGCACGAGGGCCGCATCATACAGAGCCGTTCCGAGGCCTCCATCCTGCGGGAGATCGAGGCGCTGCGCGACCGCACGCCGGGGTTTACGGGGGTCCTCTCGGACCTGGGCGGGCCCACCGCCAACATGTGGCGCCTGGGCTGCCGCGACCCGGCCATCGAGTCCGCCTGCCGGCGTCTCTCCTGCGTCTTCCCGGGCATCTGCAAGAATCTGGGCACGGACCACGACCCCCTCATCCAGCTCTACCGCAAGGCCCGCGCCCTGCCCGGCATCAAGCGCGTTCTCATCGCCTCCGGCCTGCGCTACGACCTGGCGGTGCGCTCCCCCGCCTACATCCGCGAGCTGGCGACCCACCATGTCGGCGGCTATCTCAAAATCGCCCCCGAGCATACGGAGGCGGGCCCCCTGGCGCTGATGATGAAGCCCGGCATCGGCGCCTATGACCGCTTCAAGACCCTATTCGACAAGTATTCCCGGGAGGCGGGCAAGGAGCAGTTCCTCATCCCCTACTTCATCGCCGCCCACCCGGGCACCCGGGACGAGGACATGCTCCAGCTCGCCCTCTGGCTCAAAGGCAACGGCTTCCGCCCCGATCAGGTCCAGGCCTTCCTGCCCACACCCATGGCGCTGGCCTCCACTATGTACCACACCGGCCTCAACCCCCTAAAGCGGATAACGCGGGGCGCCGAACCGCTGGTCCTGGCGCGCGGCGGACGCCAGCGCCGCCTGCACAAGGCCTTCCTGCGCTATCACGACCCCGAAAACTGGCCCCTGCTGCGCGAGGCGCTGCAGCGGATGGGCCGCGCCGATCTGATCGGCAACGGCCAGCGCCACCTGGTGCCGGCCTGGCAGCCTGGGGGTCCAGGGTCGCGGCCCGAGGGTGGGGGACGGCGAGGGACGGTTAGACCGGTGGCGGGGAAGAGGCCTTGGCGTAGCTGAGGCGTCCGGGTTGAGGCAGCGCCCCCGCCGAGCCGCCTCTGGCGGCTCACAAACTTAAAGCCCCCGGCTTTGCCGGGGGATGGTTACTAGCCCCCGCTGGTGTGGGCACTGGCCGCGGCCAGGGTGCGACGCAGCCCCGCCTCCATTTGCTGCAGCTCGGCACCCGCCGCGGCGCGGGCCCGTTTGCCCTCGTCGGCGATCCTCAAGCTCTCCTCGATGGTCTCGATCAGGGCCTGGTTGGCAGCCTTGACGGTCTCGATGTCGAAGACGCCGCGCTCGATCTGGCGGCGGGCCTCGGCGTTGGCCTGCTTCAGGTTCTCGGCGTTAGCCCGCAGGAGCTCGTTGGTGAGATCCGTGGCGGCGCGCACCGTCTCGGCGGCGCGGCCCGAGCGGTAGATGGTGACCGCCTGGGCGAGCTGCTGGCGCCACAGGGGCACGGTATTGACCAGGGTCGAGTTGATCTTGTTGATCAGACCCTTGTCGTTCTCCTGCACCAGCCGGATGCTGGGCAGGGCCTGCATGGCCACCTGGCGGGTGAGGCGCAGGTCATGGACGCGCCGTTCGAGGTCGTCCCGGGCACCGCGCAGGTCCCGCAGGTTCTGGGCCTGGACCATGTCGGCCTCGGACTCGACCCGGGCGGCCAGCGCCGGGATGGTCTCCCGGTCCAGCTCGGCGAGCTTGGCCTCACCGGCGGCGATGTAGTGCTCCAGTTCCCGGAAGTAGCTCAGGTTGGCGTCGTAGAGCCTGTCCAGGGAGGTCACGTCGGTGAGCAGCCGGGTCTTGTGACGCTCCAGGTCCAGGCTGATGCGGTCGATGTGGTCCCGTACCTCCTCGTACTGCTGCAGGAACTTGGCGATGGGCTTGCCGGCCCCGAATAGGCGGGCGAGAAAGCCAGGCTTGGCGTTGGGGTCCAGGGCCTCGACATTGAATCCCCGCAGGGTGCCGACCATCTCGCTCAGGGCGCCCCCGGCCCCTCCGGTGTCCTTGGCCCGCACCCCCTCCAGCATCTGATCCGAGACCTGGGTGAGCTGTTGCTGGGCCTTGACCCCGAAGTGCACGACGGAGCTGGAGTCGGTGAGGTCGAGCTCGGCCAGCAGGGACCGGATCTCGGCCTGTTCTGGGGGGCTCGCCTCGGTCAGGGCGACTATGTCGCGGGCGGGCGCCGGAGCGGCTACCCGCTCCAGGGAATGGATCTCTGACTCGGTCATGGGCGGACTCCTGATCGGAAATCGAATCTGTGTGCCATGGGTCGCGGGCCCCGAGGCCGTCAACGGAGCCCTTCCTGCTCCAACTGCTTCTTCAGCACCTCGATCTGCACGTCGAGGTCGAGCACGTCGGTCTGGCGCAGGCGCTCCCGCTGGCGGATGAACTGGTCCTCGATGCTCACTAGGACGTTGCGGAAGCTCTGCTCCAGCTCCGGAGAGGCGGCATGGTGGTGGGTGCGGACATAGCCGTCGCTGACCTGTTCGGCGCCCTCCAGGAACACCGTCAGGAAGCGCCGGGCACGCCTGAGGTCCGACGGGCGCTCGGCGATCTGCTCCAACATGCCGCGCCCCTGGCCAGCGATGCGGGTGAGCCGTGCCTTAAGCTCCGGGTTGCCGATGGCCGCAGCAGCACGCTCGACATTGATCAGGCGGCCCTCGGCCTCCGCCAGGGCATCGGCCAAGGCGCGGGCCTCCTTGTCGCTGGCGGGAAGGCGCCCGCCCACGCGCAGTGGCTCCAGCCCATAGGCGAGGTGATAGCCGAGCACGGCGATGGCTCCGAAGGCGATGCCGACCGGGACGGCGTGTCCGGCCCCGACGATCGCCGCGACCGCGGTGCCGAGCCCCAGGGCCGCTGCCGCCAGGTTCTTGAGCGGCAGCCGCCAGCCCCGGGAGAAGCGCCTTTCCCGCTCGGCGCCCTGGTCGGTGACGCCTCGCCGGGTGAGTAAAGCCGCCCCGGCGATCAGGGCCCAGCCCAGGGCATCGCCGAGGAAGCCGGAGAATCGCCCCGCCCCCAAGGCACTGACCGCGCCGATCAGCATCGGCGCCGAGAGGACCCAGAGCAGCCAGGCGCGCGGCGGGCGCTCCGCCGTGGGTAACGTGCGCCTGGCCGAGGCGACAGATTGCCTCGCGATCTCCCGCGTACGGGCCAGGGCCGCCCGAAGGTCCTGCGCTGGGTGGCTCCGGTCTCTCTGGTCTCGCTCTGTCACAGGAGTCAAGCTCCCAAGACGAACAAGGACTGGCAGGAAACCAGGCCCACGCTTGCCGTCAAGAGCGTCCAGCCGAGCAGGCGTAGCCCCAGACCCGGGCGCCGGGGCAAGATCGCTCCCCGGGTGGGCTCGACGGGACTTCCGGCGGCAGGGCCGGGTGTATAGGGTCTAAGGCGCTCGTTCATAACCTGGGAACTCAGGACATCGTAAGGCTTGGCCAGGGTGGCGTGGAAATGTCCGTGTCGGCACGCTGCCGCGATCTTGGAGGGACCCTATGTTACTGTGAAACTCCTAGTCGAAGACAGGCCCCGATGACAGCTCCGCCAGGGCCACCCAGTTCGGTGTGGCAGCGCCCGCGGACCCACCCAGGCCGGGGGCCCGCGTGCTGGGGATTCGGTTTACTGTTGTCGTTGGCGATCGTCGCTGTTGCGGTGCTCTCTAGTCCCATTCGAAGCGTCCGCCCCGCAGACCCCTTGGAGGGGCGGGGCCTAGATCACCGCCACCTGGGAAAGAAACGCAGCAATCAGGCTTTAGGGTGGGAACACGCTGGCCGGTTGGCCGAACGGTTTGGCAGCGGGGATTGGCTGTAGTTCGGAACGAGATTCCACGCCTGAGAAAACCATAACGGAACCATCATGGCAAGGAAGTGGCCCGCGTCTTCGCGAGGGCTGGGGGGCGGTGCTGCCGGACGCGGCAGGCTGCCAGGCGATCGTGCCGATCGCGGCTTTGTCTATTCCCGCTGCCGTCGCAGGGCCTCGTCAATCAAGCGGCGGTCGCGCGCATCCTGGCGGCGGTTGTAGACCACCGCGACAGACCAGATCACGGCGATCAGCCAAGCGGCCTGACCGGCCACGAAGGGCAGCAGGATGAACAGCAGCCCGCCGAGCCACAGGAGGCCGTTGAAGATTGCCTGTAACGGGCGGCCCTGCATCAGGATCGCCAGCGGCGGGACTATGATCGCGAGGAGGTAGGACATGCGCAGCAGCTGGGGATAGGGGATAGGCATTTCAACCGCACCGGCGACCGCACGGGCAGCGGAGCGGAGCCAAAAAATAGCATTGCCGGGGCGCGCGTGGCAAGTGTCAGCCGCACGGGAGCCGACGGGGACGGACGGGGATGAGGTGGGTGTCACGGAGGGGGCCGGGCGGCAGGGTAAGGACCAGCCCATGAACACCGCCCACCGGCAGTGAGCCCAGGCTTGCCGTCCTGGCGCCGTGGTCGTGGGTGAAGCAGTGGTCTCGGTCCCCAGCGGCGCGCAACGGCGCCTTGGGTGCCAGCACGCCGCGGTAGCCACTCGGGATTCAAGGCGATGGAAACCGCGCTTACCGACCGAGCGCACGTGCGAGTTCACGTTCGAGCGCCTCCTCGTCCAGGTCGTCGTTCTCGATCAGGGCCGCATTCAGGTAGCGGGTCGCCAGCTCCACCAGACAATGCTCGATGTGTTCGGCGCGGTCCGGGTCGGCGAGCATGTAGCGGTCGAACGGATCGACGGTGCCGGATTGAATTCGAGCGGTGATCCGCCGGTGGCGGGTGGCGGGGGCGACGTCGAGCACCACGACCAACGTTCCGGGCGGTGGCATCGCGCGCAAGGTACGTTCCAGAACCGGGCTCCGAGCGAGGGCGGCCCATCCCTCACGGTGCTGGCCCAGGACCAGCGCCAGCAGCCGCAGCCCGGTGTGGCTAACCACCACCAGCGGGAGGGTGGAAGGCCGAAACCGGCGCCGATCCCGCGCCAGCAGCAGCCGGGCCACGGCCAGCAGTACGGGGCGCAGCAGCGGGAACAGGCCCAAGAATACCCGCTCTTGAAAGCGGCCCCAACGCCCCTTGCGTTCGCTGCTGGAGCGTGCATCGGCGGCCGGCGCCGCCAACTTGCCGGTGCGTTTCTCGACGCGATGGCCGGCCGCTCGCCAGCGGCGGATCAGGAACTCGGCGACGTGATCTTTGCCTGCGGCATCCGTGCCGAGAATCAGGAGGACGGGCGGTGGCGGGGGTAGCATCGGGGACTCGTTTATGGCCGTTGGATTAGCCCCGTCTGGAAAAGCCGAGCAGCGCCAGTTTGCGCACCTCTTCGATCCACAGGATCGAGGAGGCGATGGCCAGCGCAAGCCCCCAGTCTTTCACGCTCAAGTCCACGGTAGAGAAGATGGCCTGGGCCGGCCCCCAATACACGACGACAACCCGCAGTAGGAGCACGGCGGCGAGCGCCAGCCACAGCTTGCCGTTGGCGAACAGTTGGCGGTTGAAGGCGCTGCCGGTCTCGTTGCGGGCATTCATGACGTTGAAGAATTGGAACAGCACGAAGGTGGTGAAGGCCAAGGTCAGCGCGTGGCCCTCGCCACCTTCGTGCAGCGCCCACCAGAACACCCCCAGGGTGCCGGCGGCCATGGTCATGCCGTACTGGACCAGCCGCCCGATGCGCGCGCCGGAGAGGATCGCCTGGCCAGGCAGCCTCGGGGCCGCGTCCATGACACCAACGCGCAGCGAGTCCAGGCCCAGAGTCATGGCCGGCGGGCCGTCCATGATGATGTTGATCCATAAGATCTGGATCGCAGTGAACGGCGAGGGCAGGCCCATGAAGGTGGCGCTGGCAACGGTGAGCACGGCGCCGATGTTGGTGGAAAGCTGGAAGCGCACGAACTTGACGATGTTTTCGAAGATGGTCCGGCCTTCGCGCACCGCCCGCACGATGGTGGCGAAGTTGTCGTCGGCGAGCAACATCGCCGCCGCCTCCCGGGTCACTTCCGTGCCGGTAATGCCCATGGCCACGCCGATGTCGGCGGTCTTGAGTGCGGGCGCGTCGTTAACCCCATCGCCGGTCATGGCCACGACATGACCACGTTCCTTCAACGCCGCCACGATCTTGACCTTGTGCTCGGGCGCCACGCGGGCGAACACGGCGACCCGTTCGATGGTTTCGGAAAGCGCATGGGCGCTCACCGCATCCAGTTCCGCGCCGCTCATCACCTCGCCGTGCAGCCCCAGTTCGTGGGCGATAGCGGCCGCGGTGATCCTGTGGTCGCCGGTGATCATCTTGACCTGGATGCCGGCGCGGTGGCACAGGGCGATGGCCGCCTTCGCCTCGGGTCGCGGCGGGTCCTGGATGCCAATGAGACCCTGAAAGGCAAGGCCGTTCACCCAGAGCATGAGTTCGCGGCCGGGGTCGAAGTCGCGCGCCGGGATGGTCTTCGAAGCCACCGCCAGTACCCGGTAGGCGAGCGTAGCCAAGCGCCCGTTTTCCGCCAGCAGCGCCGCACGCGCCGCCTCGTCCAGATCGACCTGGCCCAGCGGCCCCGTCCAGCGGCTGGAACGTGCCAGCAGCACGTCGGGTGCCCCCTTGACCAGCAGCAGGACCGCTTCCCCGGCATGGTGGAACGTGGCCATGAATTTGTGCGCAGAATCGAAGGGGATCTCGGCGATGCGCGGTCGATGTTCCAGGGCGGCCTCCGGTTCGATGCCGCCCTTGGCGGCCAAGGCCAGCAGAGCCCCCTCGGTGGGATCGCCGATGAGCTTCCCATCGGCGATGCGGCTCTCGCTGCACAGCGCCATGGGCAGGAGCAGCGGCACCAGGTCCGGAATGTCGGCACCATCCTCGGAACGGATCTCGCCCGCCGCTGCATAGCCCTCGCCGAGCACCCTGAACCGCCGCCCGCGATGGTAGAATGCGCGTGCGGTCATCTGGTTCAGGGTCAGGGTGCCGGTCTTGTCGGAACAGATGATGGTGGTCGAGCCTAGGGTCTCGACGGCGGCGAGTTTCTTGGCGATGGCCTTTTGCCGGGCCATGCGGTACATGCCCACCGCCAGGGTCACCGTCACCACCGCCGGCAGACCCTCGGGAATCGCCGCGACCGCCAGCGCGACGGCATTGAGGACCGCCTTGACCAAGTCCTGGCCGTAGCCGATGCCGACCAATAGGATGACGGCGATGGCCGCCACGGCAATGGTGGCCAGGCGCTTGCCGACGCGATCCAGTTCCTTCTGCAAGGGGGTCTCGCCCACCTCCGCCGCCTCCAGCATGGCCTCCAGCCGTCCCATCTCGGTCGCCATACCGGTGGCGGTGACGAGCAGCTCCGCCCGGCCGCGCGTGACCGTGGTATTCATGAAGCCCATGTTTACCCGCTCCGCCAGCGGCGCATCCACCGCCACGGCCTCCGTCTGCTTGCCCACGGCGAGGGATTCGCCGGTCAGCGCCGCCTCGTCCACCTCAACGTTGTGTGCAGCCAGGAAGCGACCGTCGGCGGGAATGCGGTCGCCGGCCTCCAACAGGGCCAGGTCGCCGGGCACCAGAGCGGCCACATCCACCTCGATGACCTGCCCGTCGCGCCGCACCCGCGCACGGCGCGCGAGAATGCCCTTGAGGGCAGCCAGGGTCTTCTCGGCGCGGTATTCCTGATGGAAGCCCAGGGTGGCATTCACGACCACTACGACCAGTATGACCACCGCGTCCTTCAGATCCCCGATGGCCCCGGCGAGCAGCGCCGCGCCGATCAGAACAAAGGTGAGCACGTTGCGGAACTGATCGAGGAACTTGAGCCAGACCGGGCGCGGCTTGGCCGTGGCCAGTTGGTTCGCGCCGAAACGCAGCAGGCGCTCGGCCGCCTGCGCCTAAGTGAGGCCCGTGTGTGCATCTACCTCGAGGTATGCAACAGCCTCCACGGTTGTGAGCGCGTGCCAGGGCGGCTCTGGGGACCTGGGTCTCGAAGCGGCATTCATGGGGATTGCACGACCAGTGTGGTATTGGTGACGGAGGCAAAGTCCATGCTGATGTTGACCAGGGGCATGTTCCGTTCTTCTCTGATGGCGGTTCGGCTATGGGCCGATGGACAGCGCAGACGAACCTTCAGGAATCGGGAAGGCGCGATGCCGGCGTCTGCGCCAGCCCCCCTTGCGCCAGCAGCGCCTTCAGTTCCCGGATGTCTTCGCGCAACGCCTGCACCTCGCTATGCAGATCCGCTTCGAGATGCTCACTGACCTGCGCCACCGCCGCGACCGTCTCCCGATGTTCCGTCTCGCTATAGCTCTGCATGGCGTTGACGATGATGGCGATGAACAAGTTGAGCATGGTGAAGGTGGCCACCAGGATGAAAGGCACGAAAAAGGCCCAGGCATAGGGGAAGCCTTCCATCACCGGCCGGGCTATGCCCATCGACCAGCTCTCCAAGGTCATGATCTGGAACAGAGTATAGAGCGAGCGCCCCAGGTGGCCGAACCATTCCGGGTAGGCAGCGCCGAACAGATTGGTGGCGATCACCGCAAACACGTAATAGACGATCGCCAGCAGTAACGCGATGGAAAAGAGCCCCGGGATGGCCCCAAGCAGGGCGCTCACCACGCGCCGCATGGAGGGCACCAGGGTCAGTAGCCGCAGCACGCGCAAGACGCGCAAGGCGCGCAGCACAGCGAAGGGGCCCGCTGCCGGGATCAGGGCGATGGCGACGACAGCGAAATCGAACAGGCTCCAGGGGTCACGCCAGAAGGCGCCCCGATGCACATAAAGCCGCAGGGCGATCTCCACCACGAACACGCCCAGGATCGCTTGATCCAGCGCCCGAATCGGCCCGCCCGCTGCCGCCATGGCGGCGGGCCAGGTCTCCAGTCCGAGCAAGACCGCATTGATCAGGATCAGGGCGATGATGACGCCCTGCACGCGGGCGTGGGCAATGAAGGCGCCCAGTTGGGTGCGCAGGCTTGCTGGGCCGGGCGTTACGCCGCGATACGTCATCTGCGATACCTCACCAGGAGAGCCGGGTGGCCAGCCATGCCCGCCCCCTGTAGCGGTCGGCTGTTGCCAACTTAACGAGAAACAATCAGTGGGATGGCTGGTTGCGGGTGGCGATCAGGCTGGCGATGACGCTCGCCCCGATCAGCACCGCGACGATGGCCAGCGAGGCCTGCACCGGCACATGATACCAGGGCGCTATCAGCATCTTGGTGCCGATGAAGGTCAGCACCATGGCCAGGCCGTACTTGAGCAGGTGGAAGCGATCCGCCACGTCGGCGAGCAGGAAATACAGGGCTCGCAGTCCCATGATGGCAAAGATGTTGGAGGTGAAGACGATGAAGGGGTCGGTGGTGATGGCGAAGATGGCCGGAATGGAATCCACCGCGAACACCAGGTCGGTGACCTCGATCAGGATCAGCACCAGGAACAGCGGCGTGAAATAGCGCACACCGTCCTTCATCACGGTGAATTTCTCGCCGTGGTTGCCTTCGCTGATGCGCAGATGTTTACGCGCGAATTTCAGTACCGGGTTCTGTTCCAGATCGGGGGTCTTTTCCGCCATGACCAGCATGCGCATGCCGGTGACGACCAGGAAGGCGCCAAAGAGATAGAGCACCCAGGAATACTCGCGCACCACCCAGGCACCGGCCAGGATCATGATGGCGCGCATGACGATGGCACCCAGCACACCGTAGATCAGCACCCGGCGCTGGTATTCGGCGGCGACATTAAAGGATGAGAAGATCAACAGGAAGACGAACACGTTGTCCACCGACAGGGATTTCTCGATGAGATAGCCGGTGAGGAATTCCAGCGCCTTCTTGTCGGCGATCTCCGCGCCCACCGTGCCATTCAGATGCCACCACAGACCGGCGTTGAACAAGAGCGCCAGGCTAAACCATGCTAGCGACCAGAGTGCGGCCTCCTTGACGCCGACCTTGTGCGCCTTACGGCCGCCGAACACGAACAGGTCCAGCGCCAGCATGACCAGCACGAAGGCGATGAAGGCGGCCCACATCCAGGGTTCGCCGATGGAGACTGCGTTAGTCATAGGTGTGTCCATTGATTTTTCCTCAGGCCGCTAGGCCCTCGATTTCATTCATCGCGAATACCCAGTGCAGCACGCGCCGCCATGGCGGTCTCGCGCAATGCATCCAGGTCCCCGCCGAGCAGTGTGAAATGGCCCATCTTGCGGGCCGGTCGGGCGCGCCGCTTGCCATAGAGGTGGAGCTTGAGGTTGGGCAGCGCAAGCAGCTTGCCCCAGTCCGGCTCTTGTTCCCTGCCAACGGCGCCGTCGGGATACCAGAGGTCGCCCAGAAGATTGACCATCAGGGCGGCGCAATGGGCGCGGGTATCGCCCAGCGGCAAGCCGCAGAGCGCCCGCACCTGCTGCTCGAACTGATTGGTGACGCAGGCATCCAGGCTGTAATGGCCGGAATTGTGGGGCCGGGGCGCGATTTCATTCACATGGAGCCTACCCGCGACGACGAAGAACTCGACGCACAAGGCGCCGACATAACCCATCCGCTCCGCAATCCCTTCGGCAATCTCCCTGGCCTCGGCGCCCAGATTGCCGGGGGCCGGGGCGATCGAGAGGTCCAGGATGCCCTGGCGATGGCGGCTCTCAACAGATCCGGCGTGCGGTGGGCCGAGACGACTCGGGCCTCGTAGGGAACTCCCAATTCGTCGAAGATCCTGGCGGCGGCCTGCATCACCGGCCAGTCCGAATCCGAGCCCATGAGGATGGCAACTAGGGGGCGGGTCTCGCTCGCAACCTTCATGTCCGCTCCGACGTCAGGCCGTCCGACTCAGGGACGCCTTCCCCGCCTCGGGCGGGGGTGCGAATTCGCCGCGCCGCCCCAGACGGCGCATGAGCGCGCGTCCGGCGCGCTCGGTGGCACGGTCGATGGCCACATAGAGATCGGTCTGGGTGTCCTCGATCACCACATCGGGTATACCCCGCAACCGCACCTCAATGTGACAGCGCTTGTCCTCGCCACCGCGGGGGCCGTTGACGTCGGAAAGCCGCACCATCACCCGCCCGATGGCGGCATCACCGGCAGTCAGGCCGTAGGCCAGGCGCTTCGTCAGGTAGTCGCGAAGGCCGTCCGTAAGCGTGAAATTTCGACTTTGGATATCGACTTGCATGGGCCTTTGCCTCTGCGTGGCTGAACGAGGCCCCATCCTACGGCGCGTTCTGACGAAGAGAAAGTCGATTTACTATGATGCAATACTCGCATAACTCGATTCGGGACGAGGCCGCCATGCTCAATTTCAAGCACCTGCACTACTTCTTCACCGTGGCTAAGGCCGGGGCGGTCAACCGTGCGGCGGAGAGGCTGCACCTCGCACCGCAGACCCTGTCGGGCCAGTTGACGCAGTTTGAGGCCCGACTCGGCATCGACCTGTTTCGGCGCACCGGGCGCCGTTTGGAGCTGACCGAAACCGGGCAAGTGGTGCTGTCCTATGCGGAGGAGATCTTCCAGGTCAGCGCGGAACTGGAGGAAATCCTGCGCGGGGGCAAGGACGAAAGGGTCTTTCCGTTCCGGGTGGGCGTCGCCGACATGGTGCCCAAGTCCATCGCCCATCGGCTGCTGGCGCCGGCGCTTGCGCTGCCGGAACCCCTGCGCCTGGTGTGCCGGGAAGACCGGCTCGACCGCCTGTTGGCAGAACTGGCCATCCATCGTCTGGATATGGTACTGGCCGACCGGCCGATGCCGCCCGGCATGGACGTGAAAGGCTACAGCCATCCCCTGGGCGAATGCGGCGTGGCCTTCTTCGCCGCGCCGGACCTCGCCGTCCGCCTGACGGGTGGTTTCCCGGACAGACTGAACGGCGCGCCCCTGCTCATCCCCGGCGAGGACAGCGCCCTGCGCGCACCGCTCACCCGCTGGTTGGAGCGCCAAGGCTTGCGGCCGCGCATCGTCGGCGAGTTCGACGACAGCGCGCTGATGAAGGCCTTCGGCAAGGCGGGCGCCGGGATCTTTCCCGCGCCCGCCGCCTCCGGCCAGGAGTTGGAAGGCCAGTACGGCGTGATCCGGCTGGGTGAAACGAGCGAACTGCGGGAACGCTTCTTCGCCATCTCGGTGGAACGTCGGCTGACCCACCCGGCCGTGCGGGCGGTGAGCGAAGGCGCGCGGGCGGGGTTGTTCGCCGGGGATGGGTCCTGACCGCCGGATGGATGGGCTTTTAATAGAGCGCAACCACCCACGACCGACCAACCCGACCAGCCTGAGCAGCCTAAAGCCCAGTACCGGGTCACCCATTGGCCGGAATACGATCACGCCCTGGTGGCGCGGGGCCATTTAGCGCTGTGGTTCGATGATGATTTTCCATGCCACCACTTGCATCCGGCGCCGACCAGTCAGCGCGGTGCTTCTAGCCGCTAGCCGAGGTCGCCATCCAAACCCTATCAGCAGTTCCCGGTCTAAGAGTTAAAGCTTACCGTGGAAAAAAGTTTTGCCCATCCCAGGATGCCGAATAAACTTCACAGGCACAGACACCCTCCCTTATTTAACATATTCCTATAGATTGATCCGGACACTACCGCATGATTAAAGTAATGAGTTTTAATATTCGCATGGGCTTGGCTAATGACGGGCGGAATCATTGGCGGCATCGTAAGTCCCTGGCTCTAGCTCGAATCAATGCCTTCGAACCAGACTTACTGGGCTTACAGGAGTGCTGGGATGACGAGGCCCAGGCTGGGTATTTAAAACAAAATTTACCACTTTATCAATTTTATGGTGTACAACGTGGCGGCAATAGGGGCGCGGCGATGGAAATGGCTCCGGCTTTGTTTAAAACATCCAGGTTCGAAATGCTGGATTCAGGGTGTTTTTGGTTGAGCGAGACCCCGGAGAAACCAGGTGGCATGAATTGGGACGCAGCCTTTCCCCGCACTTGTTTATGGTTTCGTTTATGGCATCGCAAGACGCAAAGAGAGTTGATTTTCTTAAACACGCATTTTGATTATCAACCAATTGCAAAGATTGAATCCGCTAAAGCACTACGGACTTGGCTGAGCAAAAATAGTGATACGCCCATGATTATTACCGGAGATTTTAATGCCGACAAAAAGTCTGAAGCATATCGAATTTTAACAAATCACTTAGTGGATGCTCGCCCAAATGATGATAATACCTTTCATGACTACGGCAAAATTGACACAGGCTGCCCCATTGACTGGATATTAATGTCCGCGCATTTTCAAACAAAAAGCAGTCTCATAGACTATTATCATGAAAGCGATGTCTATCCATCGGATCATTATCCTTTGCTTGCAACATTGGATTGGAAATCTCGAGTTTAATGCGCCGATTGACCGGGTTTAACGGGCGCCAAGAAATTCATTAAAGAGGAAATTTCGGTGCGACTCTCGCAGAGTTTTTTTATGGATTTTATGCGTTTTGCCGGACAGGTCTGGTTTTCGGAAAATAAAAAATCCATACGGATTTCCACGGTGATTTTAATAGGACTGACCATTTTACAAATTGCCATGGCAGTCCTGGTGAATAAATGGAACGCGGCATTATATGATGCGATAGAACAGCATTCGATGTCCGGCTTTACCAAGCAGATAATGTTGCTTTTGGTGATCATGCTCGCTAGTATTGTAATTACGGTATTGCATTTAACCGTTAAACGGGGATTAATGATTGATTGGCGTACTTGGTTGACCGAAAAAGTCACGGACCGTTGGATGAATGATGGTCGGCATTATCTGGTATCCCATATGCCGGGTGAACATGATAATCCAGACGAGCGGATTGCCGAAGATTGCCGTATTGCCACGGAATCAGCGATTGCATTGGGGCATTCCTTGTTTTATTCGATTTTATCACTGATTAGTTTTACCCAGATTCTTTGGTCCCTGTCGGGCATCATTACCCTTGATTATATTTTCACGTTTAATCTACACGGTCATTTAGTGTGGATTGCCATTATCTATGCGGGGTTGGCATCTTGGTTGGGCTGGTTAGTGGGCATCCCTTTAACGAGAGCCACCAACGCCAATCAAACGGCTGAGGCCAATTATCGTTCTGGTTTGATCGATGCCCGGGAAAACAGCCAAGCAATTGCCTTGATTGAAGCAGAAAGCTTTGAAAAAAATCGTTTTAAGAAATTATTTGCTCAAATCCAAGAAGTATGGTCGCAACAAACGGGTGCCTGGCAATACATTCTGGCGTTTAGTACCGGTTATGGGTTGTTGTCCATGGCCTTTCCCGTGTTGGTTTCATCACCACGTTATATTTCAGGCGTGATTACTTTGGGTGCCTTGATGCAGTCCGCGCAAGCATTTCAAGAAATGGCATCGGCTTTATCCTGGCCGGTGAATAATCTAGCAAGTATTGCCTTGTGGCGTGCTTCCGTGGAACGGGTGTTGGGTTTGATCAAAGCCCTGGAAACAGTGGATGAAGAACTCGCCAAGCCAGAAAATCATTGGATAGTGATTGAGCAAACCAATAAACCAGTATTGGCTTTTCGTGACTTAACCATTTCTAAACCAAATGGACCCGTACTTGCAAGCGGGATCAACATGGAAATTCAGCAAGGAGATCATGTTTTGATCACGGGCAATACGTTCACGGGAGCAAAATTATTTCGCGCCATTGCACAACTTCGTCCCTGGGGAACTGGAAAGATTGAATTACCAAATAATAATAATTTATTTTTTATGCCGCCACGCCCTCATCTGCCCGCGAACCTCCCTCTGCGTGAAGCAATTTGTTATCCAAATTCAGGATACTATTGTGCTGACGAGGAATTAAAGAAAACGCTAAAGATTGTCGAGTTGGAACACCTGATACCACAACTGGACAACGCGGATATGTGGACACACAGTTTATCGCGTGAAGAACAACAACGCCTGGGCATGGTCCGTTTGTTATTAAACAAACCGCGGTGGATATTTTTACAAGAAGCCTTTGATTCTCTTGGCGCCGAAAGCGAGGAAAAAATGTTTCGATTAATTTTACAATACTTGCCTGGTTCCACCTTGCTGAGCATCACACACCTGGTGAACGCACGAATGTTCCACGAAAAAGCTCTAGAATTCCCTGGAGAATGACATGTCTCATCCAAAAAAACTGCGCGGCGTTAATTTAGGTGGCTGGTTGGTTTTAGAAAAATGGATGACTCCGAGTTTATTCGAGGGACTTGCGGCCAGGGACGAAACCGCTTTTTGCACGGAATTGGGCATGGATGCCGCGACGAAGCGCCTACATCGGCATTGGAATACATTTATCACCAAAGAGGATTTTCTGTGGCTTGCCAGTGTCGGCATCAATGCCGTACGCTTACCGGTTGGCCATTGGTTATTTGGAAAAAATTATCCCTACCATCGTGCTTATGGCGAAAATCGTTATCCATATGTTGAAGGCGGTTTAGCGATTGTTGATAAAGTGATGCAATGGGCGGAAGAATTAAAACTCGCCGTCCTACTCGATTTACATGCCGCACCGGGATGTCAGAACGGCTTTGATAACGGCGGCATCCTGAATGTTTGCGAATGGCACACCCAGCATGAATACATAGACCACGCATTAAACGTCATGGAATGGTTAGCCGAGCGGTATCACAATGCGCCAGCCCTGCACGGTATTGAAGTTTTAAATGAACCTCGTTGGGACATTGACACGGAGGTTTTGAAAAAATATTACACCGCCGCCTATCATCGCATTCGCAAATATTGTTCACCAGACAAGGTGGCCATGGTGTTTCATGATGGCTTTCGCACACATAAATGTTATCTGGGCTTTATGCAACCGCGTGAATTCGAGAATGTCATTTTTGACATTCATCGTTATCAATGTTTTGTACGCGAGGACATAGACCTGGATATTTACGGACACATACGCAAAAGCGTGAGTGAATTGAAAAACGAGGCCGACAGCATCGGTAAAGAATTAAAACTGCCGGTGTATTGTGGTGAATGGAGTCTAGGTATGATTTTAAAGGAAGTATCCATCTGGGCAGAAGGTCCATTCAATCATGCCTTGGAAAACATGGATGAATATCAGCTGTCTTTGGCTTATCGTGGTTATGCCGCCGCGCAGATGCTGACTTTTGAGAAGTACATGGGGTGGTTTTTCTGGAACTACAAAACCGAAACCACCCCTGCATGGTGTTTTAGAGATTGCGTAGAACGTGGTTGGATTCCAACTGACGTTGATGGATAGATAACGCGAAGGGTATGTTCCCCCTTAACCCGCTTGGTTGGAGGCACTACCTGTCAAGCCCCGGGAGATTATTAATTTCTGAAACGAACAGCCCAGGCTGCTTTAACCGCCACTGTTCCAAGACCTCCACCGGGCAAACATGACCCAAGGCCCGCTGCGGGATGTGGTGATTATAGACGTTGACATAGCGCTGGAGCGTTTCCGCCAGCTGTTCTCCAGAGCAGAAGCGGCTGGTGCCCAGGACCTCGCTAATGTGGCCGTTAAAGCGCTCGATCATGCCGTGGGTCTGGGGATGGCGCGGCGGGATGAGGCGGTGCTCGATGTGCTGTGCGTGGCAGATCCGGTCGAAGCCATGCTGGCCTGTCGGTTCCTGCTCGCCAGTGGCGTAGAACCGGTCGGTAAATGCCTTGCCGTTGTCGGTGAGAATCTGGGTGATCCTGAAGGGGGCGGCCTTGAGGAGGTTGGTTAGGAAGCCCTGGGCGCAGGCGGCGGACTGCTCCGGCAGGATCTCGACATAAACCCAGCGCGTAGCGCGGTCGATGGCGGCGAACAGATAGTGGCGCTGGTCCTCGTCGGGCAGCTGCGGCAGGTACTTGAGGTCGACATGGACCAAGCCGGGGACATAGGCTTTGGAGGGCTGATAGGCCGGTTTGCCGCTCTCATCGCGGGGCAGCAGCGCTTTGAGTTCCGAGACCCCGTGGCGGCGCAGGCAGCGGTCCAGACCGGAGCGCGAAACGCCCTCGTTGAGGAACTCGCGGGTCACCGCCAAAAGGTCATCCAGGGGCAACAGGAGCGTCTGGCGCAGGGCCACCACCACCGCCTCTTGGGCGGGGGAGAGGGTGGTGTGCAGGCGGTGCGGGCGATGCGAGCGGTCGGCGGTCTCCTCACGCCGCCGCCACTTGCGCACCGTGGCCTTGCTCAGGTTATAACGCCGGGCCAGCTCAGCTATCGACAGCGGCGACTCGCGCAACTCGCGGCGAATGGCTGGGGTGGTCCGGGCGTTCTTATGCAGGTTAACTTGCATCGGTGTGATCTCCGTTTGGCGTGGGGATGGCCAGCGGTCGGCAGCCCTGGGGGTGGCGAGATAGTCTAGGACCTCCCGGGCATGGGACAAAGGATAGCTCCTTCTGGGTATACAATCTCACGGGGCTTAACATTTATTTGCTTGAAGATCAGTATCCAAGATTTGTCAGGATTTCATCAGCTGTACCTTCGGCTCCAATTAAACGAACTCCCTTCTCATAATAGAAATTCAGTGTCATTTCTGCACGGTTAGTAAACATCCCGTCCACCAATGGTCTGTGGGTTTTTCGCAACGCCGCTTCACCAAGGTAATATTTGTCCATCTGATCACGGGTATCAAATGAATATGCGTGAATTGCCGCTCCTGATGAATGAATAAGTTCCGCCTGCCATGGTTCCAGAAGTTCGTCGTAGTTGTTGGGCGGTCCGGCAATACTTGGACCGAAAAATACTGCCTTATTTTCACTCCCGAAGTTTATAAAATCGGCATAAGTAGCCGGATCACTTGCAGGCATATCATCCAACCCATCACCTAACCATAAGAGGAAACAAGTAGGGACCTTTCCGGCAAAAACGTCTTTGAGATTCATCAGACTTTCGTGTGAAAATGTTTGAAGGATAACTTTGCCATTGGTATTTCCAACATTCACCTTTTGTTTATCATCTAAACCCGTGTAAAACTGACCAGTGTCAGTTTCCGGATTTGTTAGAATATTCCAGCCAAGTTGATGCAACTTTGAATATAACGCCTGTTCAATACCTGGATTTACTGATGGCTCCTTGATCTCAACATAAATCCCTGGTCTGTGACCAATATCCATAGGATCTGTTTCATATTCAAAAGTGTATTCTACGACTCCATCACCATTCATAACTGTTGTATAGATTCTTTGCTGTGTTATTGCATCTCGTTTTATACGCTTGCCCTCGGCAATCATAATCAAATCCTCGAGCGTTGAGATATACTGCTTTTGAGTTGTAAAACTTGTGCGTGCCTGCCCGGGTTCTGCGCTATTAAACCAGGTGCCGGCATCAAGCTGCATGAGCTCTTCATAAGTAAAAGAACTGGCTGGATTATTTGCCCTATCGGGAAAGATTTCTTCGACATTACTGGTTCTTTTTAACTCAACATCATGTAACGCAATGATTACACCGTCGGCGGTAAGTTGAAGATCGGCCTCGAGATAATCTGCCCCGATGTTACGTCCCCAGCGGAATGCAGCTTCCGTTTCTTCAGGAACCCAGTAGGTTGAACCGCGGTGTGCAATTACTGTATTTATCGGAACAAGATCCCTGACAGCCTCAAAATTTGGCGACATTTTACTGACGGCGATTCCCTTGTATTCCTGGTTGTGATCGTAGCTGCATGAATTTGTCAGTATTACGCTGGCTAGAGCAAAAAACCGTGGTAATCTTCTGATCATATTCTGAATTGATTTTGTTTCATGGCTGTTTAAAGCAAATGGTTAACGGATGGAAAATTCAACCAACCGAGACCGATTACTATCTGGATCATACGGTTACCGGATAGGAAATTCAATCACCCGAGACCTTAAGGTCAGCAATGCCAAATTTAACCGTAACTGTGCAACTCGATGTCCGTGCGGGCCTCAAACAGGTGTCGACGAAACGGCAACAGCGGGAAGCCTTGATCGACCAGGTGGCTGGCGATCTCCGCCAAACGCCAGGTGGCGCAGGAAGGACGGGGGCCGCAGCCCTTGCATGAGAAGGCCATAAAAAGGTCATGGCCACAGGCCGCACAGCGACAGCTGGGTTAAGCGGCGAACTTACCCAGGCCAGGCGCAAAAATCCGCTTGATCGCCCCCTACCCGTACACCCGTACACCCGTACACCCGTAAATCAAGTATGCAGGCTCACGGACCCTGGATACCCCGATGCGTAGCCTGACGATTATCCCTGCCTTGCTGGGGCTGGCTTTTGCGCCCGCCGCCCCTGCTGCCGGTCCGACCGGCCCCCTGAACGACACCGGGCAGACCCAGTGCCTCACCACCGCGGGTGACGCTTTGGAAGCGTGCAGCGAGGACCACACCGGGAACACGTCCGTCCGGCCCGGGCAGGATGGCCGCTTCGGCCGCGATCCGGCCGCCGCCAATCCCGCGCAGAGCGGGCTGATCAAACCCCACGGCAGCGGCGGCTCGGGTGGCTTCGCCTTCACGCCGATGGACGTGAACGGCAATGTCATCCCCCTCACCGGCACACTGCCCACTGCCATCTGGTACGTACGTTTCGACAATGGCGACTACGCCGGCGGCGACGGCCCGGCTAACGGCAACCGCGTTCGCCTCGTGCGTAGCGGACAGTCATTTGCCGCCTTTGACGAGTTGGGGCTACCGACGCCCATTCCCACCTTGTCCGAGGGGGGCAACTCCTCTTGCTGATGATGATGATCATGACGGCCGGCTGGACGCTGCGACGCCGGGTTTAAGCGCACCGAGTGTGGGCTTGAGGAATCTCACCCAAAGCAAGCTGGAAGCGGTCCGCTGCGGGCAAACCAACCCCAGCATCCGGGGGCGCACCTGCACGGCGATCGCCACCAGCGCCTCTGGCGTGAGAGTTTGGACGGGCCGGAACCAGACCTGACCGTCGGGCTACTTGAGCCTGTTTCTCATTGTCCCGGCATCCCCCTAAAGGCAGTCTTCACGTACCTGTTTCAGATCCACCTCAACCCCAGCCTGGCAGAGCTGCATGGCGGCAACCATCATTGAGCGCCGGTCATCTCTACCCCTGTGGAGTGACGGGAGCCACTGCCGGCCTTCAGCGCCGATTGCCTCTTTTCCCATGGTGAGCACGGTGCTACCCGGCCCGATCTCCAGAAAAATTTGGTGTCCGGCCTCCGCAAGTGTTCTCATTCCCATCCAGAAGCGGACCGGCTCGCGGATTTGACGTCGCCAATACGCGGGGACGGTCGCCGTATTCGCTTCCGCAAACATCCCGGTGACGGTGGATACCCAAGGGATACGCGGAGGTTGCAGTTGAAAGGCTCCGCAAAAATTCTCGAAGGGGGCGAGGATGGGGTCCATGAGCGGGGAGTGGAAGGGCAGCGAAACCGGAAGTTCCCGAGAGGGCATCCCCCGCACCGTGCAGGAGGCTACAACACGATCGATATCCGCGGCACGCCCGGAGACGACGGTAAGGTCAGGGGCGTTGACACCGGCTATCGCAACCGTGGCACGAAACTCTCGTACCGTGGCCGCCACATCGGCCAATTCTCCGGTAACAATGACATACTTTCCCTCAGCCGGGAGGGTCTGCATCAATCTTCCCCGCTCCGTCACTAATCTCATTCCGTCGGATTCTGAAAATACCCCTGCCACGCCGGCTGCAGAAAACTCCCCCAGGCTGTGCCCCATAACGGCTGCAGGTCTAACACCCCACCGCTGCCACACCTCTGCCAGAGCCAATTCAAGGGCGTACAGGAGCGGCTGGGTAAAGCGCGTTTGATGCATGGCGTCGGGGTCGCATCCCCGTCCGAGCAATACCTCTGCGAGCGGGTGATTGCCGTTTGTAACGGATACCTCAAAAAGTTGCTCAAGCCGACTGCGAAACCAGGGCCATGATTCCCAAAGGCCCATTGCCATGCCGGGATACTGACCTCCCTGGCCAGAGAAAAGAAAGACCACACCAGGCCGGTCTTCATCCCTTGAATCAGCCAGAAGAGTCATGCCAGGGTACTCCGTGGTGTCCTGCATCGTCATAATCCCCGGATGTGTGCCCCGTGGCGGCCCTCGCCGGGGCAGCTCAAGCAGCCTGAGCTGTTCATTGCTGAGATTGATAATCTCCCGGGGCTTTACAGACGATCTGGTCTCCGGTCCGCCGGCTTGAGGCGATTGCGCGACCTAAGGTGAGACAGTTCTCAAGCGGGACTGGGATTGAGGGCCGGTAAACGGGGACGCTCCAGGCGCGATTTGCGGCCCCGGGACCTGAGCAGGCCCTGGAGGCGGCTCACCTGGCGGGCGAAGTCCCGCTTCCAGCGCCGGAAATCGATATCCTGACCACCGTAGAGGGCCCCGTCGAGTTGCCGCAGCAGACGGATAACCTGGTCGGGATCCGCGCCGGGCCTTAGCCGCAAGACCTGGCCGGCCAGACCGGGCAGCGCGCCGGCCCCGGTCGGTTGTACAGCCGTCGGGAGATGGCGGCAAGCCTCGGATTGAAAACGTCGCGCCCAGACCGCGGGCTCCCGCTCCCGGTTGGCGGCGCTCAGGCAGAAGAGGAAGCGGCTTGAGGCTGGCAGTAGGCCGGTCAGACGCTGGCCCAGTCGCCGCGCGAACGGCGCCGGGTGGAGACGATCACGGGCCCGGGCCAGCCGCCGCCGGGCCAGGCCAGCCGCGGCCCGGGCGCGACTTCCGAGGCCGGCGCCAAGAGGCTGGCGTTGCCGGGAAGATCCCAACCGACCCCGGTAGCGTAGGCCCACCACAAAACCGATCACGGGCAGCAAGAGGCTGCTAAGGCTGAGCCAGAGCCAACCTAGACCCGATCCCGGGTCCTCGCCGCGCGCCAGGGCCCGCCCCTCATCGACCGGGCCACCCCCCAGCTTGGCGGGCAAGCCGACCCACTCCCGGCTGCCGGTGGTTACGTTCCACCAGGGCAGGCGCACCTCCGGGAGACGCAACCGGCCATCGGCGCGGGGGACCAGGGTGTAATGCTCGGTGCGCCTGCCCTCCAGGCGCTGGCCGTCCGCGGAGACCTTGGCCTCGGTCTGGGTCTGTTCCCGATAGACGCGATAGTCCGGGGATTCCAGAAAAGACTCCAGGGTCGGCAACTGACTACCCGTGGCGCCAATGGCGTCCAGATCCAGGACCAGGGAGACGGGCTCCCCGGCCTTGATGTTATGGTCATCCAGGCTGGCCTTGAGGCTCAGGGCCCGCAAGGGCAGCCAGGGCTGGACGCTGGTCAGGGCCGGTCGCACCTGCAACCGCAGGTCCTCGCTAGCGCTGGCATCGAAACGCTGGGGGCGGCCATAGGCATCACTCGCGGTCTCACCCGTCACCCGGGGGGCCGGCAGACTCAGCTCCCCGGCGCGCAAGGGGGTGAGGACATAGACGAATTCGGTGACGATCTCGCGATGACCGTCCGGGGCCGTGCGCGAGCTGGCCTTGGGTTCCTCCAGCTTTTGCAGGATCAGGTCGTTGGCGCCGGGGAATTCCGGGGTGGCTTTGGTCAGACTCTGATCGCTGATCACCTTGAGCCGGAGCAGGACATTCTCCTGCACATAGGCCTGGCGCTCGCCGAGCTCGACCTCCAGGCGCGGGGCCCGGGGCGCGGGCTGGGCGGCGGGCTGGCTCCAGGGGGAGGGGTTGGGCGCGGCATAAGGCGAGGACCAGCCGGGGAAGCCACCATAAGGGTAGGCGGCGGGCGGCGTGGCGGCGGGCGCAGGCGCCGGAGTCCGAGCCGGGGCGTAAGCGGGAGCCTGGGCGGCTGCCGGGACCTGAGCCGGAGCATGGGCAGGCGCCTGGGCTGCCGCAGGGACCTGAGCCGGGACCTGCTGCAGCGGGGCTGGGCTGGTGGCTGGCTTACCCGCGGACGGCGCGGGCGCGGGCGGAGTCACCGCTGGCGGCGGCGTGGTGGCCTGCCGGGCCGGTTGAGCGGGAGGCAACTGAACCGGCGGCACCCCACGGGCGTTGCTGTGGTCCTGGGGCCGGTAATGGCCGTAGGGTTGCGGGTAGGGGGAATAGAAAGGCGGGCCATAGCCCGGAGGCGGCTGGGCCTCCAACCCTCCGCTCAGGAGCGCGAGTAGCGCGATTGCCACCGTCATCACCCGCTGCATTCGGTTGTCTCCAGGTGCCGCTGGGGGATGGGACCTGTCCATCCCGCCAAAGGGTAATAGCTTGTGCATGGGGAGCCTGCACGCATCCCAGGGACCTGGGATGCCTACCAGGGCCGGGTCTCGCGGGGCGGACCACCCGAGGCGCGGATCTGGCGCATCTCCTCGATCTGAAACTGGTTACGGATGAGCTCGGAGGGGTCGCCCTCCACCTGCCGCAACCTTTGCTCCAGGATGGCGGCGCCCGGGCCCGAGCTGGGCTGGCCACCGAGGGCACCGACGGCGGTCCCCAACCCGCCCGGGTCCAGGGTGGGCTGCTCGCCCAGTTGGTCAAACTGATCCACAGCGTCCGCGCTGCCGGGCTCCGGCGCGCCTTCCGGGGGCCTAATACCGGGCTCCTGGATGCGACGCTCGCCGCGACCGCCCGCCGGGGACGGCTTTTCACCCGCGCCTGGGCCTGGCTCGGCCGCCGGCGCCTGGGGCTTATCGACCCGACCCTGGGCATCGGGCCGCTCATCCTTGGCCTTACCAGCCTCCATCTCCGCCTGAGTCTCACCCTGACCCGGTTCCTCGGGCTTGCGTTCCTGGTCGCCGCCCCCGGAGGTCTCCTGGTCCCGGGGTTCCTCTCCGCCCTCCTTTGCGTCGGGCTTTTGCTCCTGCTTGGCGCCGCCGGCCTCCTGGGTTTGATCCTGGCCTTCTTGGGTGCCGGCGTCCTGGCCCTGGTCCAGCTTACCCGCCTGTTTCTCCTTGTCCTGCTTATCCTTAGGCTCTTTTGCCTTGGCTTCTCCATCCTTAGGCTCTTGCCCCTTGGCATCCTTATCCTTGGCTTCATCCCGCTGAGCTTTTTTCTCCTTTGCCACCTGATCCTTAGCCTCTTGCCTCTTGGCCTCTTGCTCCTTCGCCTCCCGATCCTTGGCTTGCTGTTGCCCCTCGCGACCCGCCGCGTCCTCTGAGGCCTGCTGTTCCTCGGCGGATTCGCCAGCCTTTACCTTGTTCTGCTCCTTGCCCCCCTTGGGTAACCCGCCGGCCTCGGCGGCCTGCTTCTCGTCCTTTTGCTTGCCCTGGGTCTGCTGCTCGCTGGATTCCTGGCCGTCGCGGGCTTCCTCGGTCTGGGACTGGGCGCCACCAGACTTATCCTTTTCGGTGGACTCACCCTGACCGGCGGTCTCCTCTTGTTTCCGACCCTCGCCGCCCTGGCTGTCCTCACTGGACTCGCCCCCGGACGACGATTTGTCCTCGGACTTTTGGCCCGAGCTTTGCTGCGATTCCTGCCCCTGGCTGGACTCCTGGCCCTGCTTGGACTCCTGGCCCTCCTGTGACTCTTGTCCTTCCTGAGACTCCTTGGAGTCTTGAGAATCTTGCGACTCTTTTTTCTGCTCCTCGCCGGATTCCTTTTTTTCCTGCTTTTCCTGCTTTTCCTGCTTTTCCTGCTTTTCCTGCTGTTTTTGCTCCTCCTTTTTTTGCTTCTGCTGCTCCTCAGGTTTTTCCTGCTTCTCCTGCTTCTCCTGCTTCTCCTGCTTCTCCTGCCCCTGCTCTTGGGACTCTTTCGCCGCCTCTTCCTGGCGATCGGCCTTTTCCCGCTCCCGCTTCTCCTCCTCGAACTTCTGCTGATCGATGCGGGCTAGGACCGAGCGGGTGAGGGACAGGTTGTGCTGGGCGTCGCCATGGGCCGGATTGCGGCTCAGGACCTCTTCATAGGCTGCGGCGGCCCCGGCGAAATCGCCAAGCTGGAAACGCGCGTTACCCAGGTTGTAGGCGGCATCATCCGCCAGTTTGGGCCTCTGGTTGTGGGCGAAGGCGTCGGCGGCCTCGGCATGGCGTCCCGCCCGATAGAGGGCCACGCCCTGGCGGTAGGGGTCGGCGAAGGCCTCGGCGGCGCCGACGTAATCGCCCTGCTTGAAGCGCGTCTCGGCCTCCTGCTCCGGGTTGTCAAACCAGCCGGCCTGGGCGGAGGATGCCAGGACCAGGGCCAGGGCTAATGACCAGGGATGCATGCCCTTCACGACTTGCGCCTCCAACCGCCGCGCCCACGAAATCGGGGGATCAGCAGGACCATGACCAGTAGCAGGGGCAGGTAAAAGCGCTCGTTCCAGATCCGGGTACGCTCATCGCTGGCCTCCGCAGGCAGCTGGGCGACGGCCGCGGCCTGGAGCAGGGCGGCGATATCCTCCTCGCGATAATCGGCGCGCCGATAGAGGCCCCCACCGGCCTCGGCGAGGCGCTCCAGCCGCTTCTCGTCGAGGCGGGAGACGATGGACTGGCCGCCGCGATCGGTCAGCCAGCCACCGCCGCGACCGGGGACGGGACCGCCATCCTCGCTACCGATCCCCAGGGCGTGCAGGTGAATGCCCGCGGCCGCCAGGTCCCGCACCCTTTCCTCCAACCCAGGCTCGTCGAAGTCGCCATCGCTGATGAGGAGGATGGCGCGGCCACTATCCTCGGACAGGCCCGCGAGCAGGTTCTCGGCCCGGTCGAGGGCACCGAGGAGGCGGCTGCCCTGGAGCTGGGTCAGATCGGTGGCCAGCGCCGGCAGGCTATTGAGAAGGGTCTGGGTATCCTCGGTGATGGGCGAGAGGACATGCGGCACGGAGGCAAAGGCGATGAGACCCAGGCGGACCTGACGATTATGCTGGATCAGGTCCTGAATCTCTTGCCGCGCCCGCGCCAGCCGGTTAGGGGCGGTGTCACCCACCTGCATGGATCGGGAAATATCCAATAAAATTAGCAAATTGTTGCCAGGATGAAAGAGGCGGACATCGGTGTAATCCCAACGAGGCCCGGCCATGGCCGTCACCAGCAGGGACCAGATCAGGGACCAGAGCAGGAAGCGGCCCCAGCGCTCGCGGGTCCGGAGTTCCCGGGTGCCGGTGAGGTGGGGCAGCAGGTGTGGATCGGCATAGCGATGGACGGGCCCGCGGGCGGCACGGGCGGCGCTGCGCCACAGCCAGAGGGCCACCGGCAAGGGGATCAGCAAGGCCCAGAACCAGAAGGGCTGGGCGAAATGAAAGCTGGCCTCAGTCACTCGCCAGCCTCCGGGCGAAACGCTTGCGCCCCTCGGGGAAGAGGCCCAGGCCGAGCAGGGCCAGCAGGGCCAATCCCAAGGGCCAGCGATAGAGGGGGTCTGGCAGGTAGGCGGTGCGGGCCTCGGCCTCCGTCTTCTCGAGGTCATCGATGCGCCGCGAAATCTCCTCCAGGGCGCGGGCGTCGGTGGCGCGGAAGTAGGCGCCGCCGGTGGCGTCCGCGATGTCCCGCAAGGTGTCCTCGTCCATGGTGAGGTCCTCGCGATAGGTAATGGCGCCCTCCTCGGGGATGGGGATACGCTTATCCTCGCTGCCGACGCCAATGACGTGGATGCGCACGCCCAGGGCCCGGGCCAGGGTGGCCGCCTCCAAGGGCGTGAAGCCACCCGCGGAGTTGTCGCCATCGGCGATCAGGATCATGACGCGGGAACCCTCCGGACGCTCCCGCAATTTTTTAGCGCCCAGGGCGATGGCGTCACCCAGGGCCGTGCCGGGCCCGGCGATATTGGCCTCCACACCATCGAGCAGTTGGCGGGTGGCGTGCCGATCCAGGGTCAGGGGGGAGAGGACGAAGGCCTGGCTGCCAAAGACAATTAGGCCGACCCGATCGCCCTCGCGCCCATCGATAAAGCGCCCCATGACGCCCTTGACCACGGCCATGCGATTGATAGGCAGGCCCTGGGCGCTGAAATCCAGGGCCTCCATGGAATGAGAGGCATCCACCGCCAGCAGCAAGTCGTACCCCGGTGAGCTGACCTCGGTATGGGGGGTGAGCCACTGGGGCCGCATCAGGGCCAGGACCAGGGCGGTCCACAGCAGCCAGAGCAGGCCCCGCTGGACCCAGCCGGCGATCTGGCGGGCCGGCCGCAAGGTGCGATAGGCGGCCCGCAGCCGCTCCGGATGAGGATGGAGCAGGGTCAGGCGCTGGCCTTCGAGGGTCTCCTCCGCCCTCTCGCGCCGCTCGGGCCAGAGCCAGGGCAGCAGGAAGGGTACCAGCAGCAGGAGCGCGGCCCAGGGCCAATGAAACTCAAACACGCCGGCCATCCTCCACCAGCACCCACTGATAAGCGGCGTCGATGAGTTCGAGCCAGGCGGGCGGAGACCCGCCACCCTCGGCTATCGAGCCGGCGCCACTGGCGGCGGGCGGGGCATAGGGCGCGTCCAGCAGGGGACGCCCCTTGCGCTTCCAGTCGAAGCCCCGCGGATCCTGGTCCGCCAGCCAGGCCAGCCAGTCCTCGCCCGCCAGGCCCGCGCAGGCATCCCGTCCCAGACGAGCCATGGCCACCCGGCGCAGGAGCTCCGACAAGTCGCTGGCGGTCAGCTTGGAATCCTGGGTCGCGGCCCGTTGGCGCAGGGCCCGGAGTTGGCGGGCGGCGTCCCAGCGCCAGGAGCCGATCCGCAGCACCGGGATGGGGGGGATGCGCAACCGCAGGCTGGCCCGCCAGCGCCAGGCCAGCAGCAGGAGCAGCAGGAGGGACCCGGTCAGCAGCCACCAACCAGGGGCCGGTGGCCACCAGGAGACGGGGTCCAGGCCCCGGATATCGCGCAACTGGGTGGCGATGTCCGGGGCAGCGAGTGGCAATTGCGTCGCCATGGGTTAGACCGCCCGCACCCGGGCGCGCTGCTCCAGGTGGTGGATCAGGGACAGATGAATCTCCTCATCGGTCCGCACCGGCAGCAGGGTGACGGCGAGCCGATAGGTCATGGCGCGCAACAGGGCCCGACGCTCCAGCCAGGCCTGGCGATAGTCGAGACGCGCCTGGGGGTCATCGGTATCGATCTCGATCAGGGTGCCATCGGTTCCGGTGAAGGTCGCCACCCCCATGGCCGGGATCTCCCAGTCCGCTGGGTCGTCCACGGGGATCAGGGCCACGGCGTTGCGCTGGATGAGGGTGCCGAGGATGGGCTCCAACTCCCGGGGGTCGCGGTTGAGATCGGCGATGATAAAGACCAGGGAACCGGTGGGGATGCCACTAGTGGCGCGCCTCAGGGCCATGCCCAAGCAGTCGATGGAGGCCTCCTGTTCGGCCCCGGGCACGGTCAGGGCCCGCAGCAGTTGCCAGAGGGCGCGGCGCCCCCGGGAGGGCCGGAAGTGCTGGAGACCGACGATGGGGTCGCCGAAGACCAGGCCGCCCACGCGATCGTTGAGGCGGCTGGCCGCCCAGCCGACGAGGGCGGCGGCGCGCGCAGCCTGGACCGACTTGAAGGTGCCGCGGGTACCGAAGCTCATGTGGGGCCCCTTATCCACGCACAGCACCACCGAGCGCTCGCGCTCCTCGCGGAAGACCTTCATGTGCGGTTCGTTGGTGCGGGCCGTGACCTTCCAGTCCATGTAGCGGATATCGTCGCCCTCGCGGTACTCGCGCACCTCCTCGAAATTGACGCCGGCGCCCCGAAACACGGACGCATAAAGCCCGGCGAAGGAGGAATTGACCAGATGGCGTGACGGCAGGCCCAGGGTATGGGCCTGATGGCGCAACTCCAGCAGGTCGTCGAGGCGGGGGTAGAGACTCAAGGTCAGGGAATAGCGACCAGATTGAGCAGGCGGGCGATGAAATCGTCCGTGGTGATGCCCTCAGCCTCGGCCTCGAAGGTGAGCAGCAGGCGATGGCGGAGAATCTCCGGGGCCACGGACTGGATGTGATGGGGGGCGACGAAGGGATCGCCCTCCAGCCAGGCGCGGGCCCGGGCGCAGCGGGCCAGGCCGATACTGGCGCGGGGCGAGGCGCCGAAACGGCACCAGCGGGCCAGGTCCGGATCATAGACCCGGGGGTTGCGGGTCGCCTGAACTAAATCAACGATATAGCTATTGAGCTTGGGGTCCAGATAGAGACCCGCCACGTCCCGGCGCATGGCG
This sequence comes from Chromatiaceae bacterium, assembly GCA_044228695.1. Taxonomy (GTDB): domain Bacteria; phylum Pseudomonadota; class Gammaproteobacteria; order Chromatiales; family Chromatiaceae; genus M0108. The sequence goes on from JBGAUK010000013.1 coordinate 48,889, forward strand.
AACAGTTCCGCCTGGGTCAGCCGCTTGACGGGGGGCTTGTGACTCGCCTTCTGCTGGGCCAGATCCAGCGCCAGGATCTTGAGCTCCTCGTCGCGGCTGGGGTATTCGACCACCGCCTCCATGAGGAAGCGGTCCAGCTGGGCCTCGGGGAGGTGATAGGTGCCCTCCTGCTCCACCGGGTTCTGGGTCGCCAGCACCATGAAGAGCTTGGGCAGGGGATAGGTGCGCTGACCCACCGTGATCTGCTGCTCGGCCATGGCCTCCAGCAGGGCCGACTGCACCTTGGCCGGGGCCCGGTTGACCTCGTCGGCGAGCAGGATGTTGTGGAAGAGAGGGCCAGGGCGGAACTCAAACTCGCCCTTTTCGTGGCGGTAAATGTCGGTGCCGATCAAGTCCGAAGGCAGCAGGTCCGGGGTGAACTGGACGCGGTGGAAGTCGCCCTCCAGGGACTCGGCCAGGGCCTTGACCGCCGTGGTCTTGGCCAGGCCCGGCATGCCCTCCACCAGCAGGTGGCCATCACTCAGCAGGCAGATAAGCATGCTGTCAACAAAGCTTTGCTGACCAATGATGCGCGAGGCGATGTGATCGCGGACGTGGGAGAGATCGGCGGGGGTCATGAGCTGGGGCTTCCGGGTTCAATCAGACGATCACGCCCGCGGGCGGCGGACGGCATGGCACTGGCTTGGCACTGAATCCCGGATCCTCCCCGGTAGTTGTGATCCCTTGCCTCCGCGCCGCACAGGCGCTGGACGCAGGTCGCGCCGCGACGACCCTCGGTGCCAGGTCGCCGCCCTTGCCCCCAGTGCCCTTTATGGACCTGGAGCCAAGACACGAGGCCACAATCCTGATCTTTTTGGGCCGAGCTTGCAAGCCTTAGCTTTGATTGGAAAATTTTCTGGATTATCGCAATATTCGGATATTCTTATCTTTCCCGGCCGCCAACCGAGCGCCCGCCAGCGGCTAACCGGGTCGTTTCTACATCCCGGCAACCCGTCACCTGCCCTTTTCGGCTATAATGCCGGGTTCCTCCGGCCCCGCCCCGCGAATCTTGCCTTCCGCCATCCGGTTTCACCACCGGCGCCAACCTTTGAGAGCTGTCCCACCGTGATCGAAAAGCTGCGTAATATCGCCATCATCGCCCATGTCGACCATGGCAAGACTACCCTGGTGGACAAGCTGCTCCAGCAGTCCGGCACCCTGGGGGATCGCTTCGGTCCGGTGGAACGGGTCATGGACTCCAACGACCTGGAGAAGGAGCGGGGCATCACCATCCTTTCCAAGAATACGGCCCTGCGCTGGGAAGACTACCGGATCAACATCGTTGACACCCCCGGCCATGCCGACTTCGGCGGCGAAGTGGAGCGGGTGCTCTCCATGGTGGATTCGGTCCTGCTGCTGGTGGATGCCCAGGAGGGCCCCATGCCGCAGACCCGCTTTGTCACCCAGAAGGCCTTCGACCATGGCTTGCGGCCCATCCTGGTGGTGAACAAGATCGACCGGCCGGGGGCGCGTCCGGACTGGGTCATCAATCAGGTGTTTGAACTCTTCGACCGCCTCGGCGCCAGTGACGAGCAACTCGACTTCCCCATCATCTACGCCTCCGCCCTCAATGGCTATGCCAACCTGACGGACGACATTCACGAGGGCGACATGACGCCCCTCTTCAAGGCCATCGTCGAGCACTGCCCGGCACCGGCGGTGGATCTGGATGGTCCCTTCCAGATGCAGATTTCCACCTTGGACTACAGCAGCTTCGTCGGCGCCATCGCCATTGGCCGCATCCAGCGCGGCAGTGTCCGGCCCAACCAGCAGGTGGTCCTGGTCAAGCCCGATGGCACCCGCCGCCGCGCCAAGATCGGCCTGGTCTATGGCTACCTCGGCCTGAATCGTTACGAGATCAAGAGCGCCAATGCCGGCGACATCATCGCCATCACCGGCATCGATGCCCCCAACGTCTCCGATACCCTTTGCGACCCGGAGAACGTGGAGGCCCTGCCGGCCCTGTCGGTGGACGAGCCCACGGTAACCATGACCTTCCAGGTCAACACCTCCCCCTTCGCCGGCCGCGAGGGCAAATACCTAACCTCGCGTCAGATCAAGGAGCGCCTGGAGCGGGAGCTGATCCACAACGTCGCCCTGCGGGTCGAGGAAGGCAATGATCCGGAGAAGTTTCGCGTCTCCGGTCGCGGCGAGCTGCACCTCTCGATCCTGCTCGAAAACATGCGCCGGGAGGGCTACGAGATGGCCGTCTCCCGCCCCGAGGTCATCTTCCGCGAGATCGACGGCGTTATTTGCGAGCCCTACGAACAGCTCACGGTGGATCTGGACGAGAACAGCCAGGGCGCCATCATGCAGGCCCTGGGGGAGCGCCGCGGGGAGCTCAAGGACATCGTGCCCGATGGCAATGGCCGGGTGCGCATGGACTATGAGATCCCCTCCCGCGGCCTCATCGGCT
>JBGAUK010000140.1:0-4928 GCA_044228695.1 Chromatiaceae bacterium
TTCGCGAAGAAACCCGCCCAACCCAGCCCGGCCAAGCCCGCTCCCGCGGATACACCCATCTCTCGGCTGGTCGTGAAACTGAAAACCGCCGCCGGCATCCCGGTACAGGCCCCGCCCGCCGTTGTCGAGGAGGCGGTCTGGGTCCCACCGCCGGCCGAGCCCTCCCCGCCGCCACCCACCGCCGCATGGGGTCTGCCCGCCACCTCACCCACCGTCACCAGCAATCCTGGTATGTTCTACCGCGACGGCAAGGGACAGACCCAGCCCTACACCTGGGCCGAGTTCCTGGACTATCTGGCCCGGCGGGTCCGAGCCCAGGACCAGCCGGCGCTGGTACGGGCCAAGTATGGGGTCGGGTTCGATCTGAAGGGGGGCGACATGCCGCGGTGGACCTTCGACCCGGCGGCAGCGACGGATGCGAAAAACCTGCCCTGGACCGAGTTCCGGCATGAGATCAGCGAGATCCTGCGGGTGCCCGAGGCGCTGATCACGGGCCCGCTGAACCGGGAGGAGACCCGCCAGTACCAGATGCGCCTCGCCGAACTGGTGGCCCAGGGCGAGGATCAGCCCCTGGATACCTTGCCACCGGAGGCCCTGTCAGGGCTCCGGCACCTCAAGCTGCTGCCAACACAAATTCAGCCCGTCAGCACGGCAGATCCCGAGGTGCTCAAGGCTCTGCGCGCCTTTCGCACCCTGGTCGGCAAGGCGGAGCCGGACGACCCCGTCCATGCCAGTCTGCTCTTACCCGCCGAGCGGGTCGCCCTGGAAATCTATGACCCGCGCCTCGCCCGCTATGCCGCCTGGCAGGCTGGCCAGCAGGCCTCCGCGGCCCGGGCCCCGGATCTCAATCGCATCAAAAAGCTGCCCCCCAGCCTGAAGAAGTGGGCGGCGCCCCACCTGGCTACCCTGCAGACGGCGCTGGCTGGGCAGGGTCTCTTGACCCCGCCGACCCGGAAAGTCGTCTGGCGCGACAAGAAGCGCAAGAAGCATGTCGAGTACAAAAGGGTCCCCTTCGCGGGCACGGCGGATTCGGCGACCGTGACTGCCCTCAACAGCTTCCAGTTACGCCAGGGCCTGCGCCAAACCGAGGGGGTGCTGGATGCCGTGACCCTGAACCTACTGGGCCTATGGGCGATGGGGCTGGAAATTTTTCAGCCTTTGTCCGGGCCGCAGTGTCTTATCGACGAGGTGGCCGAGCCACTTCCCCTGTGCGAGGTCGAGGCCCAAGCCCATAAACACCCAGGGGATTTCATCCTCGGCATCAGCCGACCCGTCAGGTCCAACTCCGGGCTAATGTTATCGGCCTTGCGGGCCAATGGTATGGATGCTGTGTGCCAACCAGAAACGACCACCTGCTGGTAAAGTTCATAGCCCCGAGGTTTAGGGGCTTCTCGCGGTACCCTCTCGGGATCTTGGGATACCTCACAACCCCTTAACTCGGAATCAGCCCATTGGTACACAGGCCCGCATTTACCTTACCCAAAGGGAGATCCCAGGTACCATCCGCTGGGTTCTGCCCTGCACCGGGTCATCAACGAATACCGGCGTGCGGGACAGGGGCAGCACCTGACCCAGGCCGATGCCGCAAACCGTCATGAGATTGATAAGATTATGAGTTTTGGCGATTTTTTTCTGAAGAACCCCAAAGTATTCGGGCCAGACATCGGCCTTGAGCCCTGGGGCGACGAATCCCTAGCCATCGGCATTGCGGGAATCGGCTTTCGGTTCACGGGACTATCCCAGCGTCAAGTGGATCGGGTTCGAAAGCGTTACGACGGATTTCTGCTCGATGACCCGGCAGATCACTTAACCATCCTCACCGAAATCTATCGCACGGATACCGAACTCTTTCGCCCATTCGATAAGCGGGGCTGGACCTATACCCTGGAAATGAATCACCAGCCTGACCGGTTGCGGATCGTTAGGTCAGAGTGGCTGGCGGATATTGATTGCTCAGGGAATCTTACCGCGAGCCTCTGGACCACCACGGAACATGACGTACTCTTTGAATTGGCCTTCGGGAATGTCCTCCGGATATTAACCGCCCAACGGTGTCCGGTTAAGGTCATAGGTAGGCCTTCAACATGGGCTCTAGCTCGCGTTCATAGAGCCCTGGCGAGGCTGTTTTGAGGAAACAGAGTTTGAAGAACCGCAGGACCTGGCGGCTCACCTTGGTGGTATAGCGAAACAGGGGCACCGTCCAGTCGGGGCGATCGGTGCCATCGGGGTGGTCTAACTTCGCCTTCTGCCGCCGTTCCTGTTTGGCCCAGGCCTTCACATCCTGGGCCCCCGCCGCACCCAGGCGGGTGTGGAGGAGGATGGCCACCAGCAGGCTGGTGATGATGGCCAGCTGCGCCTGATTGGCGATAGCCACCCGGCCTTTACCCCAGGCCTTGGCCTGGGCGAAGTCATTTTTCCAGGTATCAAAGCACTTTTCTGCCTCCCAGCGGCGGAAGTAGAGAAAGGCCACCACGCCGGGTAGCAGGCTGAAGTCATTGGTGAGGAATTGCCACTCCCCGCCGCGGCGGGCGCGGTAGGTGATGAGGCGCCAGGTCGCCGGTGAACTCGTCAGGGTGATGCGCAGGTCCCGGATCACCCCGGCGTTAACCGGGTCAGCGGCGATGGGCAGGCCCTCCGTCGCATCCACGCACAGATTACTTTTCATGCGTGTGATCATGGTCACCTGCAGCGCCCGCTGCTTGGCATCCCAGAAGGGGGCATCGATAAAGGCCCGATCCACCAGCCATAAGCCGCGGCGCTCACGCGTCAGGGCCTGGGCGTCCTGATCATAGTCGCGCAAGATCCGGGTTTCGTGGCGGCTCCGGGTGTCGACCCGGACGTCTTCCGGCACCCCCAGGCGCAGATTGTAAAAGCTCAGCAAGGCATGGCCCTTGGGATTGTCCTCGCCGCCCTGGCGGGGCGTGCGCCGCCGGCAATGGGCACTCTCGGCCTGGTAGGTGCCATCGATGGCCCGCACCGGCCGATCCCCCAGACCCGGAATGCTCGCCAGGCGATCCGGGAGGACCGCCCGCGTCTCCTGGACCAAGGCCGGCACCAGGTCCCGCAAGACCGCCTCCCGGCGGGGCGACGCGAGGGCATCCGACCAGGTGGAGCGCGCCAGTGGCCCCCGCGCCGCGGCCTCCGGGGCCAGATGCAGCAAGGTCTGCACCTGCTCGCGCAGGGTCGGCATCCCCTGCAGTTGCCGGAGCACCCCCAAGGCGATGAAATCCGGCATCGTCAGGGTGCGGCCCACGGCCGCCTGGCGCACCCGCGCCAGGGCCCGGGAGACGGGATCGAGCAGGTCAGCCAGGACGGTGTTATCGGTGAGGCGGTGCATCAGGGTCTGGAGACGATCGAACATGGCAAGCTACCGTATATTACTGTTTTTCAACAGAAAATGCGAGCCTATTGCCAGCCTCTTGTCAAGTCTTTTTTGGGTTAGGGTGAACATAATCAGGACGCCTAGGGATGCGGCTGACGCTGCTCTCTCGACGCGCGGTGAAAATGCCAAATTCCGCTGGGGTGGCCTCTCGGCTCTTCCTAGGCGGTCAAACGGGATAGCTTTGCGGTCACCAGGAGGGACAAACCGGACACCGTTGTTAACCGCCTATGCCGCGCTGTTGCGTGGCGGGATTATGCTGCACAGCGCAGGCATCAGCGATGGAGAGCGGGCCTGGATCGGTTTTGGCCACTCCGGCGCCGGTAAGTCGACGTTATCCGGTCTTGCCTTGGAGGCTGGTCAGCGTGTTTTGAGCGACGATACTAATGTACTGGATTGCAACCAGGGATTGTGGCGGGCGCAACGACTCCCCTTCGCCGGCGATCTTGGCCCCACCCACGGTGATGATCGGGCAGTGCCCATCGCCAGTATCCTACATTTGCGCCAAGGTCCGAACCATCAGCAGTTCCAAATTTAAGACCATGATGTTATTAAGCTGAAGTTTCCTAACTTTTCATCGCATTAGCATATAAGCAATCGCCAATGCGCCGTCTGTATTAGTCATTGCTTATACTGCTTGCTGCTACCATTGGGCCATCCGGATTGTGATGGGATATCCGCGTATTAGGTCCACATAAACAGTCACTTAACAGCGAATGCGGGCTGCATTCACGGTATAATCGAAGGTGCTTAAGCCCTTGATTAAAAGCCGAAACGAGCCCGCATTCGATGCCGATCTTACCCGCTCTCGCCATCCAATTCCAATGCCTATTCCCGGCGACCGAAAACGGCGAAGAGCGGTGGCGGTGGTTCATGCTCACCGTGCAGGCGATCCTGGTACCGATCACTGCCTCGCGGACCTCGAACCTGTTGCGGGCCATCGCCACCTTATTCGGCGTGGAGATCGCGCCGTCGCGCTACTACACCTTCATGGCCTCCGTGAAGCGGCGTTGGGGATCGGTGTGGGAGGTGCTCTGGCGAGCGATCCCAAACCCGCTGACCGAGGGACGCCTGCTGGTCGCCCTGGACGACTCCATCAACCCCAAGACGGGGCGCAAGGTGTTTGGCTGTCAACACACCTTCGACCATGCCGCCAAGACCAATCAAAGCCAGTACCCGTGGGCGCAGACGATGGTCACTGTGGGCCTGCTGAAGGTGATCCACGGGCGCTGGAGTTGTCTGCCACTGGCCTTTGCCTGTTATCTGCGCCGGCAGACCTTGCGGGCCGGCTGTATCCGGGTGCGCGGCGAGGCGGTGGTCTTTCAGAGCAAGTTCGCTCAAGCCGTCCGTCTGATTGCAGGTCTGGCAAAGGTGTTCGGCCAAGCCCCACGGCAAATCCGTTCTAACCCTCGGCCGCTAAGCGGCGGGGGCGAGGGGTGGAGTTCTTGGTCATGCCGAGATAATCGAAGACGCGGCGGACTTTGCGGGCGAGTTTAGCGATGGTTCCCGCGACGCTATCGTTGCTCTTGGCCTTGATCAACCCGACGGC
>JBGAUK010000141.1:0-4917 GCA_044228695.1 Chromatiaceae bacterium
GCCGTGATGGGGATTTCCTCCCCCGTCTTGGGATTGCGGCCGGGGCGCTGCTTCTTTTCGCGGAGATCGAAATTGCCGAATCCAGACAGTTTGACCTGCTCGCCTCTCTCCAGGGCGACCCGGATCTCCTCAAAGAACAACTCGACCATATCCTTGGCCTCGCGCTTATTGAGGCCTAATTGTTCATAGAGGTATTCGGCCATATCGGCCTTTGTCAGTGCCATCGCGTCAATCTCTTAGTTTAGCCCCAAGTTCAACACTCAGCCGCTCCAGAACACGGCCGATGGTCGCTTCAACTTCCTGATCGGTAAGTGTCTGAGAAGTAGCTTGTAAAATCAATCCCAGAGCGAAACTTTTTGTACCCTGGGGGATTCTCTCGCCCTCATAGACATCGAAAAGGATCAGGTCTCGCAGCAGGTCGGAGGCCGCCGCCGCCACGCAGTCACGGACGCGCTGGAAGGGCAGGTCGCGATCGACCAGGATGGCCAGGTCGCGGCGGATGGCGGGGAAGCGGGAGATGGGCGCGAAGGCGGGCAGGGTGCCCTCCCGCAGCCCCGAGAGCGCCAGTTCGAAAAGGTAGGCGTTGGCGTCGATATCCAGTTCCGCGGCCAGGGCCGGGTGCAACATGCCCATGAGGCCGATGGCCCGACCCTGGCGCTCGATGCGTGCCGTCTGGCCCGGATGCAAGGCCGGGTGCTCGCTGGGGACGAAGCGGAAGTCACCGGCCGCTCCGGTCAGGGCCAGCAAGGCCTCCAGGTCGGCCTTGAGGTCGAAGAAGTCGGCGGCGTGGGCCGCCGCGCCCCACTGTTCGGGGAGGGACTTGCCCAGCAGCAGGCCGGCGAGCATGCCCTCCTGGCGCAGGCCCGCCGGGTCCTGCTGGAAGCGCAGGCCACTCTCGAAGAGGCGCAGCCGTTCCTGCTGACGGGCCAGATTGCCCCGGGCGGCCTGGATGAGGCCGGGCCAGAGGCTGGTGCGCATGGCGGACATCTCGGGGGAGAGGGGATTGGCGAGCAGGAGGGGCGTCTGCTCCGGGTCCAGTCGCCGCTGCAGCTCGGGGTTGACGAAGCTGTAGCTGATGACCTCGTGGTAGCCGCGATCGACCAGGGCCAACCGGGCGCGGTCGAGATCGAAGGCGGTCTCGGGTGGGGCCTTGGTGGCGGAGGAGGCGGAGGCATGGCTGGCGGGGATGCGGGTGTAGCCATGGATGCGGCCGATCTCCGCGATGAGGTCCACCTCGTGCACCAGGTCGAAGCGGCTGCTGGGGGCGGTGACCTCCCAGCCCTCGAGGGTGGGGACCAGGGTCATGCCCAGGCGCGTCAGGATGTCGGTGAGGGTGGCGTCGTCCAGGCTCAGGCCCAGCAGGCGGCGGATGCGCTCGCGCCGCAGGGCCAGTTGGGAGCGGGCCGGCACCTGAGCCGCGGTGACGGCCTCGACGATGGGGCCGGGTTCGCCCCCGGCGATGGCGATCAGGAGGGCGGTGGCCCGTTCCAGGGCGCGGACCTGGAGCTGGGGGTCCACGCCGCGCTCGAAGCGGTGGGAGGCATCGGTGTGGAGGCCATGGGCGCGGGCCTTGCCGCTGATGTGGGCCGGGGCGAAGAAGGCGCTTTCGAAGAGGATGTCGCGGGTCTCGGCGCCGACGGCGGTCTCGGCGCCGCCCATGATGCCGGCCAGGGCGACGGCCTTGGCGGTGTCGGCGATGACCAGGGTGCCGGCGTTCAGGTCGATGGTGTCGCCGTTGAGCAGGGCCAGGCGCTCGCCGGGGTGGGCGAGGCGGACCTGGATGCCGCCCTCCAGATTGGCCAGGTCGAAGCCATGTAGAGGCTGGCCGAGTTCCAGGAGCACATAGTTGGTAACGTCCACCACAGGGCTGATGGCGCGCAGACCCGAGCGGCGCAGGCGCTCGCGCAGCCAGAGGGGCGTCTCAGCGCTGGGGTCGATGGCGCGGATGACGCGGCAGGTGTAGCGCGGGCAGGCCTCCGGGGCCAGGAGTTCCACGGGGAAGCGATCGTCACGGCGGGGCGGGACCGCGGGGATGGGGGGGACGCACACCGGGCAACGGTTGATGACGCCCACCTCGCGCGCCACGCCGGCAAGGCTCAGGCAGTCGCTGCGGTCCGGGGTCAGGTCCAGCTCGATGCAGGTGTCGTCGAGTGTCAGCCAGGCACGGAAGTCGGCGCCGATGGGGGCATCGTCGGGCAGGGGGAGTATGCCATCCGAGGTCTCCGCCAGGCCTAATTCCGCCGCGGAGCAGATCATGCCGTGGGATTCGATACCGCGCAGCTTGGCGCGCTTGATCTTGAGGCCGCCCGGTAGGACGGCGCCCAGGGTGGCCACGGGTACCCGCTGCCCGGCGGCGACGTTGGGGGCGCCGCAGATGATTTGCAGTGGCTCGCCCTGGCCCAGGTCCACCCGGCAGACGCGGAGCTTGGCGGCGTCAGGATGCGGCTCCACCGCCTGGACCAGCCCGATGCTGACCCCCGTAAAGGCGGGCGCCGCGGGGATCAGGGCGTCCACCTCCAGGCCGGCCATGCTCAATTGATCCGCGAGGGTGGCGGTGTCCACGGCGGGATTCACCCACTCACGCAACCAGGCTTCACTGAATCTCATCTGTTCCTACCTGGCGGGCGACCCAGGGTGCCGGCCCGCTACCAATGAAAGGGATGTCGGCCCGCGTCGGGTCACGCAAACTGCCGGAGAAATCTCAGGTCATTCTCGAAATAGAGGCGGATATCGTTGATGCCGTACCGCAACATGGCCAGGCGCTCGACGCCCATGCCGAAGGCATAGCCCAGATACCGCTCCGGGTCTATGCCCACGTGGCGGAAGACCTCGGGATAGACCATGCCGCAGCCCAGCACCTCCAGCCAGCCGCTTTGTTTGCAGACCCGGCAGCCGGCGCCGTTGCACATGACGCACTGGATATCCACCTCCGCCGAGGGTTCCGTGAAGGGGAAATAGGAGGGGCGGAAGCGTAACTCCAGGTCGCGCTCGAAGAAGTTGGTGAGGAAGTCGTAGAGCACGCCCTTGAGATCGGCGAAGCTGACCTCCTCGTCCACCAGCAGCCCTTCCACCTGATGAAACATGGGGGTGTGGGTCAGATCCGAGTCGCAGCGATATACGCGCCCGGGGGCGATGATCTTGAGCGGGGGCCCCTGGTTTTCCATGACCCGGATCTGCACCGGCGAGGTGTGGGTGCGCAACAGCCGGTGCTGGTCAAAATAGAAGGTGTCGTGCATGGCCCGCGCCGGGTGATGGGCGGGGATGTTGAGGGCCTCGAAATTGTGGTAGTCGTCCTCAACCTCCGGACCTTCCGCCACCTCGAAGCCGGCATTGGCAAAGAGGCGCTCGATGCGCCGCAGAGCGCGGGTGACGGGGTGCAGGCCGCCCGGCTGTTGACCCCGGCCCGGCAGACTGACGTCGATGTGTTCGCCAGCCAGTCGCAATCCCAGGGCCACTTGTTCCAGGATAACCTTGCGGGCATCGATGGCCTCCTGGACCTGGACCTTGGCCTGGTTGATGGCCTGGCCCGCGCTGGGGCGCTCTTCCGCTGGCAGCCGGCCGAGTTGCTTGAGTTGGGCGGTCAGCAGGCCGGCCTTGCCCAGGTAATGCACCCGAACCCGATCCAGGGCGGGCAAGTCGGCGGCCGCGGTGATCTCGCCCAGGGCCTCCGCTTGAAGCGGCTCGATGCCGAGCCTGGTTTCTTCGCTCATGGTTGTTGCTCGGAGTGATGATCCCTGGGGGAACAGTCTGATCTGGAATAAAAAAGGGGAAAGACCATGGCCTTTCCCCTCCCTAGCGGCTAAACCGCCCTACGCCTGGCTGGGGGGCAAGCCACCCCAGTGATGGACGCCCTTGGCTGGGCCAAGGGTGCGGTCAGGCAGCGGCGGGCGGCAAGGCGTCCTTGGCCTGAGCGGCCAGGGCGGCGAAGGCCTCGCTGTCGTGATAAGCGATCTCGGCCAGGACCTTGCGGTCGAGTTCGACCCCCGCCAGCTTCAAGCCATTGATGAGACGGCTGTAGGACAGGCCACACTCGCGCGCGGCGGCGTTGATGCGGGCGATCCAGAGGGCGCGGAACATGCGCTTCTTCTGGCGACGGTCGCGATAGGCGTACTGGCCGGCCTTGATAACGGCCTGCTTGGCGACGCGAAAGACTTTGCTGCGGGCACCGTAATAGCCTTTAGCTTCGTCTAGGATCTTCTTGTGGCGTGCATGCGCAATGACGCCGCGTTTTACGCGTGGCATGGAATGCTTCTCCGGAAATAATTCATCATATTAGGACTGTCGATGGCTCGCCAAACCCGCAAGGGTTCGGGAGGGGCTCAGCAGTAGGGCATCATCCTCATGGCCATCTTCATGTCGGCCTTGTGGAGCATGGCGGGATCGCGCAGGTGGCGCTTCCGCTTGGTCGGCTTCTTGGTGAGGATGTGCCGCCGATGGGAGGCATTCCGTTTGATTTTTCCGGAACCGGTAAACGAAAAACGCTTGGCGGCCCCGCGATTGGTTTTGATCTTGGGCATTTTTCAACACTCCGCTATTGATCATTGCTGATGGCGGCGATCGGAAACTGGGAATGCCATCGAAGCCATCCACCTGACGGCCCGCGGGCATTCCCAATCGCGAGGGTCCCGACATCGGGACCCGCCTTGCCGCTATTTTTTCTTGGGGCCCAGAACCATCACCATCTGGCGTCCTTCCATCTGGGGCTGCTGTTCGATGATACTGATGCTGGCCAGGTCCTTTTCCACGCGCTGGAGCAACTCGAGCCCCAGATCCCGGTGGGCGTGTTCACGCCCGCGGAAACGCATCGTGACCTTGGCCTTGTCCCCTTCGTTGAGGAAACGCGTCAGGTTGCGCAGTTTGACCTGATAGTCTCCTTCCTCCGTCCCTGGACGAAATTTGATTTCCTTGATTTCGACC
>JBGAUK010000142.1:0-4764 GCA_044228695.1 Chromatiaceae bacterium
TCCATCATGCGGTTTACATAGCCCCACTCGTTGTCGTACCAGGCGTAGATCTTGACCTGGGTGCCATCGACCACCAGAGTGGAGAGGGCATCGATGATGGAGGAGCGTGGATCGCCTTTGAAATCGACGGAGACCAGGGGCCGTTCCTCGTAACCCAGAATATCCTTGAGCTCGCCGGCGGCGGCCTCCTTGAAGAGGGCATTGACCTCCTCCGCCGTCACGGGCCGGGCCGCCTCGAAGACGAAGTCGGTGAGGGAGGCATTCAGCAAGGGCACGCGCACGGCGTGGCCGTTGAGCTTGCCGGTCAGTTCGGGGAAGATCTTGGTGATGGCCTTGGCGGAGCCGGTGGTGGTGGGGATCAGGGATTGTCCCAGGGCGCGGGCGCGGCGCAGGTCCTTATGGCCGCGATCGACGATGGTCTGGGTATTGGTGATGTCGTGAATGGTGGTCATGCAGCCGCGCAGGATGCCGATCTTCTCGTGCATAACCTTGACCACCGGCGCCAGGCAGTTGGTGGTGCAAGAGGCGGCGGTGACAATGTCATGGACGGCCGGGTCGTAGAGGTGGTCGTTGACCCCATAGACGAGGTTGAGGGCCGGATCGGGCACCGGGGCGGACACCACGACCTTCTTGACGCCCTGGTCGAAATAGGGCTGGAGGGCCTCCGCGGTCTTGAAGCGCCCCGTGCAGTCCACGACGATATCGATGCCCTTTGCGCCCCAGTCGATCTCCTCGAGGGTGGGGCCCATGCTGAAGCCGACCTCCTGGCCTGCGACGATGAGGGCATCGGACCGGGAGCTGATCTGGTCACGGCACCAGCGGCCGTGGACCGAATCGAATTCCAGCAGGTGGGCCTGGCAGACGGCATCGCCCCTGATTTCATTGACGTGAACGATCTCATACTCGGGGCTGCCCCAGCCAGCGCGGAAGCCCAGTTTGCCCATGCGACCAAAGCCGTTGATGCCAACACGAATCGCCATCTGCTTGTTACTCCCGGGGAGGTGGATTGAATATCTGCGGGGCTTAATATACGTTCTGACGCATATAGGGACAAGGATTTTTTACACGGTGGACAGCCCAGGGTCAGGGTGGCGACGAGGCCCTTGAGGTCACCCACCAGGCCCGGCTTTGCCTCGGTCTCGGGTAAGCCGATCTTTCGCGAGCCCTGCCTAGTTTCTGCCTTCCGGGCACCCCCTTTACCCAGTCGATCATCGGGGGGCTGCTAGACTTGATAGCGGGTCACACATCAATGGGAGGTCATCATGGCTGGCAGCTTTAAAGAGGCGCTCGAGACCCTGGTCAACCAACGGATCGCGGCGGGCGAGGATCCTCAGGACTTGTTCGAGGAACTCACGCATGAGGCCAATCTCGTCTTCGGTCATTACAACCTGGAGTATGAAATCGGCCTCTTCACCAAGGAGGAGGGGAACAAGTAGGCCCGTTTCACCGGACCGGATGGCGGCTGCCGCCTGGCCCATGCCAGATCGCTTACCTAAAGGGCGAACTCCTCGTCATAAGGTTCTTCGCCCTTGACCACTGGCAGGGTGAAGGCGCGATCCCAGACCCCCCAGCCGCCATCCAGCAGCCGAATGTCCTGGTAACCCAGGGCGTGGAGTTGCAACCAGCCGAGGCTCATGCGGAAGCCGTCGTGGCAATAGAGGTAGACGGTTTTATCCTTGGGTACCTTCTGGTAAAACTCCGCCAGTTCGCCCTCGTTGCGCCACTTTTGGGTCAGCGGATCGGTGCCATCCAGGGAAACGACGTTGAGGGCGCCGGGGATATGCCCACCCTGTACCGCATGGCGGATGATTTGACCGCTGTACATCTCGGCGGGCCGGGCATCCACAAGCACCACGCCGGGATCGCGACGGGAGACCACGTCGTCATAAACCTGCTCCCAGCGCACGAATAGCGCGGGATTGGCGGGTTTGAGGGTGACGCCGCCTGGGGCCGGTGCCTGGCTGGGCTCCTTGGTCAGATCGTTAAAACCACTCCACTCCAGGGCGCCGCCATCGAGTACCCTGACGCGCGCCATGTCGAAGCCGTAGAGCCCCAGCAGGTAGTAAAGACGAGCGGCCAGGGCGGAGCGGGAGTCGTCGTAGATCACCAGAGTGGAGTCATCATTCACGCCCCAGCGGCGCAGAGTGGCCTGGAAGTCCTCCTGGGAAGGGAAGAGCATGATGGAACGACCGTCGTTGTCGCCCAGATCCTTGAATCGCTGCACTTGGATGGCACCGGGGATGTGGCCGACGGTGAAATAGCGATGGGGGTGATAGCGCACCTCAAGGATGATGACCTTGGGGTTGTTGGCCTGCTCGGCGGCCAGCCAGTCGGCGTCGACCAGAAAGTCGCGGGCGGCGTGGGCGGGGGCGAAGGTGAGAAGAGACAGGAGGACTGGAATCAGCAAACGTCTCAACATCGGGGGCTCCTTGTGTTTCGATGACATCAAGCAAATGCCCCGCCGATGGCGGGCAAGGGTTAGGTGCGGGGCGCCTAAGGGCTATTTGTTGGGATAGACATTGCCCTTGTTGGGCACCACCAGGTAAGGATATCCCAGATCCTTCCAGGCGGTGATGCCGTCGGGAGCGCGATAAACATTAGTGTAGCCCAGCTTCTTGGCCCAGGTAGCCGCGTTATGGGAGCGCCCGCACTTGGTAAAGCCGCAATAAATCACGATCTTCTTGGCCAAGTCCGAGCCCAGCACCTTGCGATAGTCATCCTGGGTCGCCCCGGTGACATCCACGTCCTTCTCCCACTCGCCGCTCATGCTCGTCAGGGCGTTGGCCGAGATGGGCAGGGCGCAGACGGCCCCGAACAACAGGGCCGTGGAAAGGGAACGAAAGCTTCTTGTCATCTGGATCACTCCTCGTGGAAAGTGGCCGCGGGGGCGGCTTCGGTTGGTTGCCCCTGGGGGTTGCTCCCAGGGGCTGGCAATCAGTCAGATTTGGCGACTCCAGCCGTCCTCAGATTGGCTGGGGCTCACGCAGCGACGCATAAACCTATTTTCCTCAGTTGACTTCGACAGAACGGCTGTAAGCTCAATGCGGGAGCGGGCTTGCATCAGAACAGGAGGGTCACCCAATGGGTGAGGGGGTGTTTGAGCAAAAGGCGCTGGTCAAAGCGGTCGATAGCGCCTGGCAGGAGCAGCAGCAGGAGCAGCAGGAGCGAGCGGCGGAGGTGTTGCGCGTGGCGACCCCCGGCGGTCGGTTTCACGTTCGCTGGGACGAAGGCGGCAGCGCCACCGCCCTGGGGCAGTTGGTGTTCTTTGCCGAGTTTCTGGACGTCTCGGGGCTGTTCGCGCGCTGGGTGGATGGCTGTCCGATGGCCGACACCAGCCCCAACGCGCCCGCCGTGGGGAACGTCCTTGGCACCTGGCTGCTGTCGATCCTGGATGGGCAGCGGCGCTATGCGCACGTGACCGAACCAAGCCATACCCTGCATACCTACTGGATCGGCAACCTGCGCCTGGTGCTCGATGTCGAGGTGCCAGGCGGCAAAGCCAGCGCGGCCAAACACCGCCTGCCCCGCCGGTGTCAGTTGCTCGAGCGGCTCGCCCCCGAGGAACGCCCCACCCGGGTGCGCGGCGACAACGCCTTTGGCAAGGAGGGGGTCATGCGCGAGATGGCAGCCATGGGGCAGCGCTATCTGTTCAAGCTGCGGCAGACCGCCGGGGTTAACCGCCTGATCGAACGACAATGGCAGCACGGCGAGTGGCATGGCGTGGGTCAGGGCGAAGCGGCCACACATGCCACATAGTTTAGCCCACCCCCGGCAACTCCTCCCAACAGGTCGTATAGCGGGGCGTCATCCGTGCCCGGCGCATCTGCCAGGGCTGCACGAACCCCTCCGCCAGATAGCGCAAGGTGCCGCGCCCCCAGCGCGCGTTCACCCCGTCCAGCACCGCCATCAGCCGTTCGCGACGCGCTGTCGCCGCCGGGGTGGTTCTGGCGAAGAGATCCCCCGTCACCGCCCCCACCGGTGCCAGTTCGAGCAGCACGACGCCAGCCCGTTTGTATTCGTACCCCGGGGTGTAGATCTGCCGCAGGCCGGCCCGGGCAGCGCGGAGCAGCCGCGGGGTATCGGCGGTGGGGATGGCGAGGGGTACCGTGGCCCCGGGGTGATACTGGGGCGCCTCGGGCTTGAAGGGGTTGGTGCCGATGAAGACCTGGAGCAGGCCGGCCTCTAAACCCGCTAACCGGAGCTTGGCCGCCGCCCGGGCGGTGTGGCTGGCCACTGCCTCGCTGAGCATGGAGAAGGCGGTCACTGGGATACCGAAGCTGCGCGAGGCAATGATCTGTTGCCGAGGGGGTGGGGCCGCTTCCAGTTGCAGACAGGCGATCCCATTCAATTCCATAACCGTCCGGGCCAGCACGACGTTGAATTGGCGCTGGACGGTGGCGACATCCGCCCGCATGAGATCGGCCACGGTCGTGATCCCCAGCGTGTTGAGCTTGGCGCTCCACCGGCTACCGATGCCCCAGACCTCACCCACCGCCAGCTTGGTACAGTAGTCGGCCTGTTGCTCCGGGGCGAGCTCCAGAAGATTGCAGACGCCCGCTGCCGCAAAGTCCGGGTGCTTCTTCGCCAGGCGGTTGGCCAGTTTGGCCAGGGTCTTGGTGACCCCGATGCCTACCCCCACCGGCAGGCCGGTCCATTGCAGGACCCGCGCCCGCAGTTGGCCGCCCAGGGCGGTCAGGCCCGCGGCCTCCCCCGGCGTGAAGCGCAAAAAGGACTCGTCGATGGAATAGACCTCCTGCTCCGGGC
>JBGAUK010000143.1:0-4667 GCA_044228695.1 Chromatiaceae bacterium
CCTGCGGTTCTTCAAACTCTGTTTCCTCAAAACAGCCTCGCCAAAGCTCTATGAACGCGAGCTAGAGCCCATGTTGAAGGCCTACCTATGACCTAAACCGGACACCGTTGTTCACCATGACAACACGCCAGACCTTCGCAAGCGTTGACGAGTACATCGACGCAGCCGATCCGAAGGTGCGTGAGATCCTTCGGACAATACGGAACTCGGTTGCAGCGTCGGTGCCAGGCGCCACCGAGTGCATCAGCTACCAGATGCCCGCATTCCGACACAAGAAGGTCTTCTTCTACTTCGCGGCATTCAAGAGCCACATCGGGGTCTATCCACCCGTTCAAGACCAGGACCTTGTCGCGGAACTTGCTCCCTACAGCGGGCCGAAGGGCAATCTCCAGTTTCCATTGAACGAACCGATGCCCTACGCCTTGATAGCCCGTGTTGCTCGGTCATTGGCTCAACAGTACGCATCGGCGGCGAAGGACCCCGACACGCACCAGATCCCGCACAACCAGGCGGAATGACTCCATACCCGCAGGAGACCTATTGGCCGGCCAGCGTCTGTGGCAGGGTGAAAGTCTCCGGCGGGCTTGATTTCTCCTCGCTACCACCGAGATGGGGATAAGTTTTTCTCCTCACCCCCCGAGGTTCAGATGTTCGCTTTTCGGCGCCAGATTCAGTTACCTGCCCCCGGCGAGGCCCTCCCCGGCCGCGACCAGGTCATGACGGTGACCAACCGCCACTGGGTGCATGGGCGCCCTCTGCTGCCGCCTTTCCCGGAGGGACTGGAGCTGGCCCTGCTGGGCCTCGGCTGTTTTTGGGGGGCGGAGCGGCGGTTTTGGCAACTCGAGGGCGTCTGGACCACGGCCGTGGGTTATGCGGCGGGCCTCACCCCCAATCCCAGCTATGAGGAGGTCTGCACCGGCATGACCGGCCACAACGAGGTAGTGCGGGTGGTCTTCGACCCGGCCAGGATCGGCTACGAGCAGGTGCTCAAAACCTTCTGGGAGTCCCACAATCCCACCCAGGGCATGCGCCAGGGCAATGACGTCGGCACTCAGTACCGATCCGGCATCTATTATACGAGCGAGGCGCAGCGCCTGGCCGCCGAGGCCAGCCGGGAGCGCTTTGCCATGGCGCTGGCCGCTAACCGGCGGGGCACCATCACCACCGAGATCCTGCCCGCGCCAGAGCTTTACTATGCCGAGGATTACCACCAGCAGTACCTGGCCAAGAATCCGGGCGGTTACTGCGGTCTGGGTGGCTGCGGCGTGGCCTATCCGGGCTGAAACAGTTTAAGCTTTACCCCCTTTGGCGAGATCACACGCAACGACCTTGGGTTTTCGGCTTGCGTCGCCCGTACAATGGCGACTTCAGGATGCTTGCCTTAATGACCACCGCAAACTGACCAGCGACCAAGACAACCTGGTGGAACCTGGCTAAATGAGCCGAGTTGACACCCACCCTACAGGCCGGGTCTTGGCGGATCACCGCCCTCCATTACTAACCTCCGCAACCACAGACGCGCCCATGAACGACACCAACGATTTCGCGGCCCTCCTGGCCGAGTTCGACCAGACCCATAAATCGGCCGCCGAGAAGGGCGCCAAGCCCGGCGATCAGGTCAAGGGCCGGGTGGTGGCCATCACCGAGGACCAGGTCTTTATCAATCTGGGCGGCAAGGCCGAGGGCATCATGGACGCCGCTTCCTTGCGCGACCCGGAGGGTCAACTGACCGTCGCGGTGGGCGACGAGGTGACGGCGACGGTGGCGGGCATCGAGGAGGACGGCACCCTGCGCCTTGGCAATCAGCAGGCCCGGCAACTCCATGGCGTGGCCGAACTGGAACAGGCCTATCGCGAGCAACTGCCCGTCCATGGCCGGGTGACAGCCGTGGTCAAGGGTGGCGTCGAGGTCCAGATCGCTGGCCAGCGTGCCTTTTGCCCGGCCTCCCAAATGGATCTGCGCTTCATCGAGGACCTGTCGGAGTTCATCGACCAGCACCTAGACTTTCGCATCACCAAATACGAAGGCGGCCGCCACATCAATCTGGTGGTCTCCCGCCGGATGCTGCTCGAAGAGGAGCAACGCCTGCGCGCCGAGGCCATCCGCGCCAATCTCAAGGAGGGCGCCGTGCTCCAGGGCACCGTGACCTCCCTTCAGGACTATGGCGCCTTCGTCGATCTGGGCGGCCTGGAGGGCATGATCCACATCAGCGAGTTGGCCTTCCACCGGGTTAAGCACCCCAGCGAGATCCTCAGCGTCGGTCAGCCACTGGAGGTCACGGTGCTGCGGGTCGATAAGACAGACAATCCCAAACGCCCGGAAAAGATCGCCCTCTCCATCCGCGCCCTGTCCCAGGACCCCTGGAACGAGGTGGCCCAGCAATTCCCCGTCGGCTCCCGGGTCCAGGGCCACGTCACCCGGCTGCAGCCCTTCGGTGCCTTCATCGAACTAGCCCCTGGGGTGGAGGGCCTGGTCCACATCAGCGAACTGGGCGCTGGCAAGCGCATCGGCCATCCCCAGGAGGTGCTGAGCCCCGGCCAGAAGGTCGAGGCCAGCGTCCTCGCCATCGACCGGGAGCAACGCCGCATCAGCCTGACCCTGGACGAGGCCAAGGCCGCCGAGGCCGCGCCTGACCTGGCCAGTTACGCCCCCGGCGCCAAGACCACGACCGGCGATCTGGGCAGCTTTGGCGCTCTGCTCAAGCAGAGCATGGCCAAGCCCCGCTGAGTCCCGGGCCCTGACGCCGTGGCGTCGGGGCCCCGGTGACGGCGCCAGGCGCCACCTCCAACCCCCCAACAATCCTCCCTCATGCCGCAAAAATTTTTTGGCGGTCACCCCTTGACGCTCGCCGATCCGGTACTATTTTTCAATGCGAGGACGCTCCCCGGAGGTCCTCGCAACCGCGTGATCCAATCTGGATACGCTCACTGAAAACATATTGCTCATTGAGGATATGACCATGTCTAACATCGACTTCTCCCCCCTCTTCCGCTCCATGATCGGCTTCGATCGGCTTTCGTCCGCCCTGGAGAACGCCTATCGCTCCGAGCCGGGCGGTTATCCTCCCTACAACGTGGAGGTCAGCGGCGAGAGCGACTACCGCATCACCATGGCCGTCGCCGGCTTCTCTCCGGGCGAACTCGCTCTGGAGGTCAAGGAGAACATCCTGACGGTCTCCGGCTCGCGTGCCGAGGATGAAAAGGAAAGCCGTTTCCTCTACCGGGGAATCGCCAATAGGGGCTTTGAGCGCAAGTTCCAGCTTGCCGATTATGTCCGGGTGGTGGATGCCCGGCTCGAGAATGGCTTGCTCCATATCGAGTTGCGCCGTGAAATCCCCGAGGCCATGAAGCCCCGCAAGATCGAGATCCGTGGTGACGGTGGCCCCCTCTTGGAAGGTGAGAAGCTCAGGGCCGTCGCCTGAGCGACGCGACACCGGACCTGACGTCCGGTAATCTCTGAAGACAGGCCGGGCAGCCCCCGGCCTTTTTATTGATTTCCATCCCGATTCAGGTTGCCCCCATGAAAGCCATCGGTTATCAAGCCTGCCTGCCAATCCAAGACCCCTCCTCCCTGGTGGACATTGATCTGCCCGTGCCCGTGCCCGGCCCGCGGGATCTGCTGGTGGAGGTTGAGGCCATCTCGGTCAACCCCGTGGATACCAAGATCCGCCAGCGCGCGGCCCCACCCCCAGGCGAATACCGGGTCCTGGGCTGGGACGCCTCTGGACGGGTGCGCGCCGTGGGCCCTGAGGTGAGCCTCTTTAAACCGGGCGATGAGGTCTGGTATGCCGGGGCTCGCGACCGGCCGGGCAGCAACGCTCAGTTGCAATTGGTGGACGAGCGCATCGTCGGCCACAAACCCCGAAGCCTGGCTCACGCCGAGGCGGCGGCCCTGCCCCTGACCCTGGTGACGGCCTGGGAGCTCCTCTTCGACCGGCTCCAGGTCGCGCGACTGGCTCCGAACGAGACCGCCAGCGGCGAGGGTGATGCCCTCCTGATTATCGGCGCCGGTGGTGGGGTAGGCTCCATCCTCACCCAACTGGCTCGCCAACTAACCGGCCTGACCGTCATCGGCACCGCCACCCGGCCCGAGACGCGACAATGGGTCGAGGATCTGGGCGCCCACTTCATCGTCGATCATGGCCAGCCCCTGGCGCCCCAGTTGGCGGCCATCGGCCATCCCCAGGTGCGTTATATCGCGGGCCTGACCCAGACGGAGCAACATCTGGCGGCCATCATCGCGGTCATCGCCCCCCAGGGCCGCTTCGCCCTCATCGACGACCCGCGCCAATTGGATGTCATGCCCTTCAAACAGAAGTCCGTCTCCATCCATTGGGAATTCATGTTTACCCGCAGCTTGTTCGCGACCCCGGACCTGCAGATCCAGCACCATATCCTGGAAGAGGCCGCCGGCCTGGTCGATCAAGGTCAGCTCAGGACGACCCTGGCCAGCCACTACGGCCCCATTAACGCCAGCAACCTGCGGCGAGCTCACGCCCTGATCGAGAGCGGCCAGTCCCGGGGTAAGATTGTTCTGGAAGGCTTTGGAGCCTGACTCGCTGCGAGCGCCGAATGCAGCGAGGTAAAAAATCTGTCAACCCAAAGTAGAAATGTCCCCTTCTCTCCAAAATAGAGATGTCCCCTGTTGGCGGCCAGGGAGGGGGTAGA
>JBGAUK010000144.1:0-4558 GCA_044228695.1 Chromatiaceae bacterium
TTCGTCATGCCGGCCATCATCTTCAGTTGCAACGCTCGGCGAAAAAGCTGCTCATCGTCATCACCGACGGCGAGCCCGCGGACGTGGATGTGCGTGATCCCCAGTACCTGCGCTATGACACCAAAAAGGCGGTGGAGGAAGTCGCTAAGCTAGGCGTTACCACCTACTGCATGAGCCTGGACCCGCGCGCGGATAATTACGTCTCCCGGATTTTTGGCCAGAACAACTACATGGTGGTGGATCATGTGCAGCGACTGCCCGAAAAACTGCCGCTGCTCTATGCCGGCCTCACCCGATAGGAACCCAAGATGGCGAGTGTTTATGCAGGTCTCCACAACGACAACCATGGCATGACCCAGTTGGGCCGCATTGTGTTGGACGGCTGGCTGTTCGGTCTGATTCCGGAAACGGAAGATGGCCGGGGCTGGGATCTCGGCCGCATGCAGGGCCTTATGGAAGGGGTCCAAAACGAATGGGACAAGTACCAGAATCTGCCCAGCCGTCTGCCACCCGAACTGCAAAAGCGTCACGCCGAACTCTACAACCGGGCCATTCAGACGGCCCGCGCCAAGGGCTGGGACCCGGAATTGGGCGACGACGAATAGGGTGACGCTATTGCAGACCACTACCGAGTCCCTGGTCGAACGAGTCAGTACCGGCTTACCCTTTACTGAAGTCGCCTAAGGCGGCTCAAAACGACGCGCCTCAGTCATCAAACCGCATGCTGACCGTGCATTGACCCTTGTTCACTTCCACCTTGATGCCGTCCGTCTGGCGTCTGATCAAAAAGCTGGCCAGGTCGGCCAGGGCATCCTGATCATCCAGCAGCCGCTCGGGGTCTGGACGCTCCGTGGCGAGGCGCAGGGGGCGGCCGGTATAGGTGACGCGGATTTTGCATTGATATTCATCGAAGCGGGCCACCAGTTCCACGCGGGGATCAGCCTCGTCCGCCAGCAGCCCATGGCTATAGAGGGCATCCAGTAGTTCATGGGTTGCATGGTCGAGGCGCATCATCACCTCCGGGCGGGAGCCCCACTCGTGCCCCAGGTGCCACAGCAGCTTGCTGACTGTCGTTGGCCATTGGGCGTCGAGCCGCATACTGTGGGTCACGAGTTGATGAACCCCCAGCCGAAACACCGTATTAAGCACGATGGCCACGATCACCCCCAGTGCCACCATGCTGGACAGGGTGGTATCGATCAACCCCATGGCACCGCCCTGATTCACCAAGAGGGTTTCGTGACCGATGGCGGCGATGAGGGCCAGGCCCAGGGTCACGGTCTTGCGCGGGTCGAGCAGGCGCGAGGTGATGATCTTGATGCCACCCAGGATGACGAAGGAGGCGACAAACATGAGTACAGCCCCAATCACCGGCGCCGCCAGCAAGGTCCAGAGGGTGGCCACGGGGGGGAAGAAGGCGAGGCCGATGAAGATCCCACCCAAGGCAAAGCCCACGATGCGGCTGGTCACACCGGTCGCGAGGGACAGGCCGAGGGCGCCGCCACTGGCGGTTTGGGCCACGCCGTTGATCAGCGAGCAGGCGGCGTTGGTCAGGCCCTCGGCCATGAGACCGCGGCCGATGCCGGTCATGTCCGGGCGCTTCCAGGCAGCGTTGTTGGCTCGCTGGGCGATGGTGAGGACGCCAAAGCAGTTGAAGGAGAGCGCCAGGCCGACGATGAGGAATTCTGGCAACAGGGTCCAGTCGAAGGCCCAGCCGAACTGGCCGACGGGCGGGACCGCGAACAGGGGTACTTGAGTGATGACCGCCAGGCGCTTCGCATCCACCAACCCCAGCCAGAGGGCCAGTGACTGACCGACCACCAGGCCCGTGAAGACGGAAAAGGCACGCAGCCGCCCTCGGCCCCAGATGTTGAAGAGAATGATGGTGGCCAGGGTCAGGAGGCCCACCTGTAGGATGCGATGATCTCCGGCCTGGGGGGTATCGATGGCGAGGAAATTGCGCAGGCCGACCAGACCAAGTCCAAGGCCCAGAATGAGGACGATGAGGCCGGCGATTTCCACCGGAAAGAGGGCGCGCAGCCGGGGCAGGAACCGGGCCAGGGCCATCTGTACCACCGCCGCGACCGACATCATGCCAAAGGCGAGCCCCAGGCCGCCCATCTGGATCGCCGCCAGGGAGGCGGGAAAGGCCACCGCCGAGGTATGCAAGGGACTAAAGAGGCCGACACCGATCCCGCCGCGATTGAGCGCCTGGAGAATGACGCCGATGCCCGCCCCCACCATGGTCAAGGCCACCAGCCCCGCCGCCCCAGCCGTGTCCAGCCCCGCCTGCCGGGCCAGCACCACGGGCAGGGCCATGATGGCGCCCAGGAAGGCCACCTGCTGCAAGGCCACCATGAGAATGAGGCTAGCCGGCGGGCGCTCATCTACCCAGTAGTCGATACCGTCGGGCCGAATCGCCTGGTCGCCCGCCATCTCAGTGCGCCTCGACGGGGAGGAACTGGCCCGTGCGGGGGTCGGTGACCCAAAGATCGCCGGTTTCGAGATCGAACCACCAGCCATGGAGGCTCAGGGAGCCCGCGGCGACCCGCTCGGCGATCCAGGGATAGGTGCGCAGGTTGTTGAGGGAGTTGAGCACCGAGGCGCGCTCGACCAGGTAGCTGTAGTCCTTGAGCAACTCGATGGGCACGGGGCGGGACTCGCCGGTGATGGGGTCCTGGATCTCGGCCTGGCAGGCATCCTTCGCCAGGGCCAGCCAGGTACCCAGGAAGTCCGATGACGGCGCCTGGCCAGCGGCGGTCTGGATGGCGGCCTTGATTCCGCCGCAATGGGCGTGGCCAAAAACGACGATGTTGGCGATGTTGAGTGCCCTGACCCCATATTCGATAGCGGCGCGGACGCCATGTCCGGCGCCTTGCTCAAAGGTGTAGGGCGGGACCAGATTGGCGACGTTCCGGATGACGAAAACCTCTCCCGGTTCCGCCCCGCTGATGCGCGTCAGGTCCACCCGTGAGTCGCAACAACCAATCAAGAGCACCTCGGGGTTCTGCCCTTGGGTCAGCTCCGCCATGCGGGTGAGGCCACCCCGGTATTCGTGTTCCCGAAAGGCCATGGCCCCGCGAATGAGGCGTAGCATGACCCCTTGATACAGGGTCTCGTCAAAAATCATCTTATCCAACACTCCTGTTATTACAGATAGTTATCAGAAGATTACGGAATCCCTGGGCATCATAGCCTAGAGAACTCAGGCATGACAGTTCAGGGTCCGCCCGGTCAGGCAGGGCCGGGCGCTTCATGGTGTAGGTGCGCTCAGGCGAAAAGCCAAATCTGATGTTTGACAATATCAGAATATTCTTATATTCTATCTTCCCATGGACGGCGCACCGCTCAACCAAGACGCCGCCCTCTCTGCCAACAGAAACCCACTAACGAGAAAATCAAATGAAAAAGCTTGCTACTGCTGTCGCCATCGCCGCCCTGCTGGGTGTCTCCGCCTCCGCTACCGCCTTCTGGGGTGGGCCCTGGGGTAACAATGGCTATGGCAACAATAACAACAACATGATGAACGACATGTTCGGCAATGGCGACGGCTACGGCGACTTCAGCATGAATATGGGCGGTGGCGGTCGCGGTTACGGTCGCGGCAACAATAGCTACAACAACAGCTACGCCAATGGTTATGGCCCCTACGGTTATGGCGCCCCCTATGGCTATGCCCCTTACGGCGCCCCTTATGGTGCTCCCTACGGCGCCCCGCCGGCTCCTCCTGCTCCTCAAGCCGTGCCCGCCGCTCCTACCAAGTAAGCTGAGGCTAAGCTAGGGAATTCTCGCGCACAGGGACGTGTGTTCCGCCCTTCGCCTGTTTTGGCGTTGGGGGAGGGTTGCAAGCATCTTAGCGGTAGCAAGTACCTTTCTCTGACGCCACCTGTCCGGATCCTGGCCCAACCCACTTCGGGCTAGCTGTCTGCCCTCCCTGCATCCTGTCACCACTCCTCTCCTAGCACCTGGCCAGCCTCGCTTCGGAGAGAATCTCGGCGATGGTGAGGATGGCTTCCCGCATCGCAAGGATTGGAAGGAATGATTTATGGATACAGGGCATATTAGATGATTAATATCAAAGATCTATCCACAGGTATACGATAGTTGCCTGAAAATTGACCTTGCCCGCAGCAGAAGATTGTCACTGGCCTCGCAGGGTCTCCTTGGCCCGGTCAAGAAATGCCTGCCCCTGCCTCCCTAGCGCCTGTTGGATTGCGTGGGCGAGTTCCGGGCCGGTCAGGTTGCGGCCATTGAGGGTCATCCGCGAGGGCGAGGTGCTATAGGCCGCGATGGGGGTGGCCAGTGTGATCGCCGTATCCTCGCCCTTGGCATGTTTGTAGGCACACTCAGCTCGCCCGGCGCCGTCACTGCTCGTAAAGCGGAGGCTGACCACCGCATCCTCGTAGCCCCGGATCTGGACATTGCTCCCTTGCCAGGTTGGCTCGGCGCCCAATTGGGCCGTGACCATATCCTTGCAAAGGCTCAGAGGTTGTGAACAATTCGATTCCGCTACCACCACCGTAATCGGGCCTCGCCCATTCCGTAGCTAGGCAAGGCT
>JBGAUK010000145.1:0-4428 GCA_044228695.1 Chromatiaceae bacterium
ACCTGGGCATGACCCAGAACTCCCGCCGCCGCCCGCGGGGACGGCCAGCGACGGCGGGCTAGAACAGATTAGCCGTGGGGCTCAGCCCTAAGCTGCACCTTCACGGCAGCGTCCTTGACAACGACCGATTGCCATGAGGCCTTCAGCAGGAAAATTCGTGCGGCACCCCCTCATCTGACTCAAAATTGCCTAAGATTAGATTTGCGCCGTTGCTCCAATCGCCCTTTTTTGACCAACCAACGCCACAACAAGGAGAGCAAAACATGCGAAATTTATGGGTTCTGGCTCTGACGAGCCTGATCTTGATGGGCTGCCAAGCCATGCCGAACGACCCCTACCCACCCTCCTACTATCCCCCGACGGACACTGTGGTACCGGGGTGGTGGGCCTACGAGGCGGGAGAGCGGTATCGGTTGCAAGGCAAGTGCAAGGAGAGCCTCGCCATGTATCGCGAGGCGCTGGTCTTGAATCCTGGGCTACTGGAGGCCCAGGACGGCCTGCGCCGTGCCCAGCGGGAGATCTGTCGCGGTAGCACTAGTACCACTAGCAGTAGTGGAGGCAAGCGGCCACCCCCGGTTGAAAGACCCACGGAGTTCATGGGTGGCGGCCGCGCCCTAAGACCCAGCGAGTGGTAAATCCTGACTGACTGGCTACCCCCGTCTGCTTGAAGACGGGGGGCCCCCCACCCACATCCTCCCGACTGTCCACTCGGGAGGAAACTTCAATGCTATCCACCAAGATCACGCACGGGCGCAGGTTAGCCCGCCTGCTGACCGCGTGCCTGCTCGTCCCCCTGATACTCGCGACCTCGGCGGTCGCGGATGAAGGCCAGGTCACCGTCCAGTGGTTCGGCCAATCCGCCTTCAAGATCACCAGCGTCACGGGCAAGGTGATCATGATCGACCCCTTTCTCACCAAGAACCCGAAAACCCCGCCCGAGCACAAGGACCTCGCCGCCCTCGGCAAGATCGACCTGGTCCTGGTCACCCACGCCCATGGCGACCATGTGGGCGACGGACCCGCCCTGGCCAAGCAGCACCAGGTCCCCCTCTACGGACCGGCCGGCCTGAACGACACCCTGGTCGCGCTGGGCGAACTGCCTCAGGAACTCGCCCCCCGCTTCAACAAGGGCGGCACCATCCAGCCCTTGGGTGAGGGTATCCGCATCACCATGACCCGCGCCGAGCACAGTTCGGAATACCGCTGGACCAATCCCAAGACCCAGCAACCGGAAATCCACGTCGGGGGCGAACCGGCGGGCTTCATCATCGAGCTGGAAAACGGCTTCAAGATCTACCACATGGGCGACACGGGGCTATTCGGTGACTTGAGCCTCATTGCCAGCCATTACCGCCCGGACCTGGTCTTGATCCCCATTGGCGGGCACTTCACCATGGACCCCAAGGACGCGGCCCACGCGACCCGCGAGTTCCTCAAGCCGCGCTACGCGATTCCCATCCATTACGGCACCAACCCGCAACTCAAGGGCACGCCCGCGGAGTACCGGCAGGCCCTTGGGGAGACCCCCACGCAGGTGCTGAGCCTCAACCCCGGGGAAAGCGCGCGCTTCTGACTGGGCCCCGGCTCGAGTCCCGGCGTACCCATGGCCTCAGTCCGGGATAGCCAGGGTTGGCGGCTCAGGGCGCCACCGATGGCATCCGTGGCGGGGCCGTGCGCCATAGGATCTCAATGTCGTCATCGCTCAACCGGTAGGCCTGATTCACCAAGTCGGACAGGCGGCGCTCCAGGTCGCGGATCTCGGCCGCCCGGCGTTGCAGGGGCTGGGCATAGTGGGCATGGGTGGCGATCAGCTCGGTGATAGTGGCGGGGCTCAGGCGCGGGGCGCCCTTGGGGCGGCGCTTGCGAACCTCGGCGACGAAGGCCTCGCCACTCAGGCGGGCAAAGTCCTCCAGTTGCTGGCCCGGTTTTTCGAGCGAAATTTCCAAACGAAGCCATTTCAGCAACTCTTGGGTCTGCTGACGGGATGCGGTGGTCAGGTCGAGGAGCGCGGCGACCCGCTCCTCGATCTCGGCGCGGATCGCAGAGGTGGGCTCGGCGATGGGCAGGACCTCCATGCGAAAGCCGGCGGGATTCAGGGCCTCGTCCTTCATATGTGGCAGGTAACGCCAGTTGTGCCACCACAGCAGCGGGGAGTTGAGGACCGCGAGGAGGTAAGGGTCGGCGGTCGGCAGGAGGAAGACTTTGTTGTTACCGTAAAGCGGGCCTTCCGATAGGGCGTACTGGGGGTGAAACTGGATTTCCCGATAGAGGATCTTGGGCTGCTCAAACATCCGCCAGTAGTCAACGCTATCCTGGATTTCGTACCAGGCATACCTACCAGGTTTGCGACCTGGCCAAACGCCACTTCCTTTTGTGTCCCAGTCCTCTGGCCTAGGTTCCAAACGGGCACGTAAGCGCTCCAGGTAAGTCCGCACCGAGGGATAGGCATCGATGTCGATCCCCCGCCGAGCGAAGATCATCCACAGCCCCTGCCAGTCTGGCGTCCAGCGCCCGATGTCCTGGCCGCGCAGATAGGGCTTGATGATGTCGGCGCAGGCCGGGTCGTCGCGTACCAGGGCGACGCGGGTGGCATCGTCGATGAGAAAGGCCTCGTTGAGGCCAGTCTTGATGCCGTACATGGGTTTGCAGCCAGCGAATTGCCCCAGCGGCACGCCGCGCTCCCGCAGGCGGCCCATTAAGGCCTCGACCTCCGGAGATTCCAGGCTCCAGGGGCTGGCGTCGTAACGGCTCCAGGGCACGGGGTAGGCGTGCTCGTGAACATAGTGCTCCAGTGACAGCTCGGGGGCGCGGTCACGGGGGACGGGGCAGACGCTCACCATCGGCGGCTCATCCCGCTCCCCGGCTGCGGTGGCCATGCCGGCGAATGGACTCGCCGTCCCCACCGGCGGTGCTGGGCCTGGGGATGCGGCGGTAGCACCCAAGACGCCAGCCTCCCGAGAGGCGCTCGCCCCCGCGCCCACCTGTCCGGACCTGGGCCCCAGCAGGAGGATGCAGGGAAAGGTATCGGCATCCTCGAAGATGGGGGCATGGCCGAAGTCGATGATTTCCTCCAGGACGGCGCGCTCGCTGAAGAGCCGCCGGAGGGGCTCGCCATAGCCGGCGCGCAGCCACTTGTTGGTCACGATATAGCTGAGCTTGGCGTCCGGAGCCAGCAGCTCCAGGCCGCGCTCGTAGAAATAGACATAGAGGTCGGCGACGCCGTGATAGCTGGCATAGCGCTGGGCCAGATAGGGCTTGAAGGGGCCCAGGGCCTCCTGGCGCACATAGGGCGGATTACCAATGACCACATCGAAGCCGCCGACGGCGAAGACTTCCGGGAAGCCTGCGCACCAATCGAAGGGGTGTGTGTCGGCCGGGAGTTTGTCGAAGGCAGCCACCAAGGCGGAGCTGGTATTGGGTCCGGGTGGCGCGACTAGGGAATTGCCGCGGCGGATGTTAGCGTCGAGGTTGCTCAAGGGTCGGTCGCGGCGGGCGGTCTTCAGCCAGAGGCTAAGCTTGGTGATCTCCACTGATTCCGGGTTGAGGTCAACGCCAAACAGGTTGCCTTGCAAGATCTGGCGGTCAAGGTCGAAGAGCCCTAGTTGGCCCGGGGCACCGGTCAATTCGCCGATGGCGCGGTTGACGCGCTCGTACTCGGCGAGCAGATAGTTGAAGGCCGCCACCAAAAAGGCCCCGGAACCACAGGCGAGGTCCAAAACCTTGATGTGTTGCAGCACCTCCAGGTAGTTCAGCCAGATCTTGAGCCGGGTCTCGTTGGACAGAGGACCCGGCTTGCCGGTGCGATAGCGGGCCTCGATCCCGGTATAACGCGCCGCCAGCCAGCCGCCGATGGCGCGGGCGACCATGAAACGGGTGATGAGATCCGGGGTGTAGAAGATGCCGTCGCGCTTGCGCCGCGACTGTTGCTGGTCAGCCACCCCGCCGCGAATCTCGGCGCGGATTTGCTCCAGATCGGTGATGGACTGCTCGAAGATGTGACCGAGGATGTTGACGTTGAGGTCGGTCTCGAAGTCATGGTCCGACAGGGCGCTGAAGCTGTCGAGACTGGCCTCGCTGACGATCAGGGCGTCGAGGGACGGATCCGGGGCGAAGAGGCCGCCGTTGTAGGCGTGGATGCCCAGCGCCGGCAGGCCCTTATCCATGGCGGCGAAGAGCCCACACAACTGTTGCCAGCGGGTTACCTGGACGAAGCCCTCGCTCTTGGTGGTCAGAGCCTTGCGCAGCACCTCGGCCGGCAGCAGCCGGAGATCCTCGCAAAAGCAGACCTGATTATTAACATGCCTCAGCCATTTTCAGGAGGCGATGCGGCATGGGCGGTGTCCGCACCGCCGCCCAGCCCAGGCGCGGCAGCATGGCGGCCAGGTCAAAGCGGCGATTGAAGCGATAGCAGAACTCCCCCAAGTAGCG
>JBGAUK010000146.1:0-3388 GCA_044228695.1 Chromatiaceae bacterium
AGGTCGTGGGCACTGATGATCCGTTCCAGATGGCCCACCAGGCGGGTCTTGCGCATCTTGAGGGCGATGGCCTTCTGATGGGCATTGGTCACGAGCACGCGCCGCTTACCCCGGGCGGCCAGGGCCTCGAGAAATTCCAGTACCTGGGGATGGACGGCGATGAGATGGTCGATTTCTTCCTTGAGCAGGGCAATGTCCAGTCCCAGTTCGCTGCTCCAGTGATCGAGGCAGTACCAGGTGAGCGTGTCCTCGTGATCCTTGTAGCGGGCAAGGAGTTGCTCCTTGGCCTGGTCCAGGGACAGATCCCGCGCCGCCGCATAACGGGCGGGGACATGTTCCCGCCAGAAGCGGTTGTCGAAGTGCAGATCCAGCAGGGTCCCGTCCATGTCCAGGAAAACCTTGTCAATGGCATTCCAATCGATCATCGGCGGCCTCTCGTCTCCAGGTTGCGGTGGTAGCCCCAAAGGATACCCCCTTGGCCGGCCATTTTCCGCGTAATCCTTCACCTTGGGTAACCGACGCCATGCCCCCTCATGAAGACCCCCCATTCCGGACATCAACCCAAGGCCGGCGGTTGCGAATCCTGAAAATCCCGGCCGTGGGCCTCTGGCCATTGCTGCTCTGCATGGCGCTGTTTTTGAGCCTCAATACGGGCAGGGCGGTGGGCGCGGAGGATGATTACAGCTTTGACGACTCCCCCCGCGCGGAGGCCATGGAGCACCCCGCCTGGTTCAAGAGGAGCCTGCTCGACCTGCGGGAAGACCTGCAGGAGGCGGTTCAGGCCGATAAGAAGGGGCTGATGGTCTACTTTGGTCAGGCGCGTTGCGCCTATTGTCATCGCCTCCTGCAGGTCAATTTCGGTCTGGAGGACATCGCCACCTATGCGCGCAACCACTTCGACCTGGTTGCCCTGGATACCCGGGGGCCGCGGGAGGTGACCCTCCTGAACGGTGACGTTATGACCGAACAGGACTTTGCCCTGTTAGAGGAGACCAACTTCACCCCTTCCATCCTCTTTTACGATCGCGAGGGCCGGGAAGCCTTGCGGTTAAGGGGCTATTACCCCCCCTATCAATTCCGCGCCGCCCTCGAATATGTCGCCGATGGTCACTACGCCCGGGAGTCGTTTCGGGATTACCTGGCGCGGGGCGATGACCGGCGCGTCTTTGACGCCGAGGATCTCAACGAGGAAGATTTCTTCGCCCCTCCACCCTTCAACCTGGATCGGAGCCAACGCCCCGGGGAGCGGCCCCTGGTGGTCCTTTTCGAGCAGGGCGACTGCCATGGCTGCGATGTGCTGCATGGCCAATTGTTGCGGGACGGCACCCTGCGCGGTCTGGTCCAGGGCCTGGATAGCGTGCAACTCGACATGCGCGCCGAGACCCCGGTAGTGACCCCAAGCGGGGAACGCACTCGGGCTCGGGATTGGGCCGCCACTTTGGGACTCTTCCATGCCCCCACCATGATCTTTTTCGATGAGCAGGGCCAGGAGATCCTGCGACTGGATTCCCTGGCCCGTTTTTACCGCCTCGGTCAAGTACTCAGCTATATCACCAGCGGCGCCTACCGGTATCAGCGCTATCCCCAATGGCGCGCCCAAGGTTCCGCCGAGTAGGGGACCAAGACCGGCAAGCCGGCCCCGTGCCCGCCATGGGGCCTGTTTGTCCCCCCCGCCTCCTCGCTTGATCCAGCCTCCGCGATCGCGATCAAATTTGTGCGCCGCAGCATTTCCGGCTATTTTAAGGCCTAACCAGGCCAGCATCGCCCTCCCACACCGCCCCGCGGTAGCGGGGGATCGTCATTGTTTGAGGTGATTCTCTAGCCATGGCGCGCGAGCCGGTCGCTTCATTCCTGAGCGGGCCCCTTGGGACCCAATGTTGCACTCCAAGGAATTTCCGATGCAAATCAGTCTGTATGTTGCCGGGGCGGGCCGGGGCACCGGTAAGTCTGTCGTTGCCCTGGGCTTGATGGAGATGCTGTCGGCGTTCAATCGCACGATCGGTTTTTTTCGCCCCATCGTCCAGCGGTCCGCGCAGGAGGATGCCCTCATCGAACTCATGCGCGCCCGTTACAACCTGCCATTCGAGCCGGAGATGCTCTACGGTTGCACCGCGGAAGACGCCAAGCATCTGCTGGGTAGTGGGCATTACGATGAATTGCTCAAGCGGATCCTGATCAAGTTCAAGGCCTTGGAGGAAAGGTGCGATCTGGTGGTATGTGCCGGCACCGACTATGACGGCCTGGTGCCCTCTTTGGAATTCGACTTCAACGCCGACCTGGCCAACAACCTCGGCTGTCTCCTGATCGTGGTGGTGAAGGGCTTCAAGCGCGATCCCGAGGAGATTCTGGATGCCGTGCGCCTGGCTCAGGAATCCCTGTTGGACCGCGGCAGTGATGTCTGGGCGACCGTGATCAATGGCGTAGCGGCGGAGCAGGTCGCCGCCATGCGCGAGCAGCTAGCCGTGGCCCTGCCGGATGCCTCGGTCTATGTGCTCCCCGAGCATCCCTTGCTGGGTCAGCCGACCATCGGGGAAATCGCGCGTGCCCTCAAGGCGCGACGCCTCTATGGTGACGACGACACCCTGACCCAGGTGGTGACCCACTTCAAGATCGCCGCCATGGAGGTCCCGGACTTCCTCAATCACCTGGAGGACGGCTCCCTCATCATTACCCCGGGCGATCGCGCCGACATCATCCTCGCCAGCCTGGTGGCGGATGCCTCCACCAACTTCCCCCGTGTCGCTGGGTTGCTGCTGACCGGCGGTATCGACCTGGGGGAGAACCTGCGCCGGCTCATGGGCGGCCTGAGGCGCGCCAAGGTGCCTATCCTCAGCGTGGATACCGATACCTACATGACGGCCATGGATCTTAACCGGGTCCATGCCAGCATCCTGCCCACGGATGACCGCAAGATCGCCGCCGCTATCGGCCTCTTCGAGGCCAATGTCATGAGCGCCATGCCGCAACGCCCGCCGGAGCGGCAGCTGGATCGCCGCACGCCGCTCATGTTCGAGTACGAGCTGTTCCGCCGCGCCAAGGCCCAGCGTCGCCACATCGTGCTGCCAGAGGGCGAGGATGAGCGCATCCTGCGCCGCCGAGATTCTCATGCTGCGCGACGTGGTCGATCTGACCCTGCTCGGCGATCCAGAAAAGATCGGCGGCACGGTTCGTGACCTGGGTCTCAAGCTTAATGGCATCAGAATCATCGATCCGGTAACCGCGCCGGATCGCGAGCGCTATGGCCGTACCTATTTCGAATTGCGGCGGCACAAGGGCATGTCGGAGCAAATGGCCTTTGACCTGATGCAGGATGTGAGTTACTACGGCACCGCCATGGCCTATCACGGCGTTGCCCATGGCATGGTCTCCGGGGCCGTCCATACGACCC
>JBGAUK010000147.1:0-2944 GCA_044228695.1 Chromatiaceae bacterium
TCGGTGATCTCCTGACCGCCCTACAGTAATTTAACCGGGGGGTGCTGTCTCACCTACATTGGCACAGAGGGGCAGGCTTTGAATCACATTACGGCAGGTAACTGTTCAGGTTCCACTGGCCTGACAGACGCCGCGCGGGCGGTGATTGTGATGGAAATCGCCACCCAAGCGATTCCGACGCTGGACGAGTGGGGGATGCATCATTCCGATGCTGCTGATGGTTCTGACGGCGGGCTGGTACAGCGGGCGGACTCTGCTGGGATGAGGCTGTGGGCCGGGGCCGCCAACACCCGGGTACGTGGAACGAGACCGGCCGGAGCGCTGCTTCACTCATTGGCCAGAGCCTTTATCCTCGGGTTAAGCGGGAGTAAGGGGGTTCTGAAGGTCCAGGAGAAATTGCTTAAGTCTCTAAGATATCGTTAAATGTGGGGTTTTGAATAACCACTGCCCTTAGCCAAAGCTCCACATGCTCAACCGCATCCGCCAATTCCTCCGCGACCAGCACCCACCCAGCCCCTGCCTCATTCTTGATCGGGAGTCGGTGCGGGTGAAATATCAGGCCTTCGCCCGCATCCTGCCTGACAGCCGCCTCTTTTATGCCATCAAGGCCAACCCGGCGCCGGAACTCCTGGAACTGCTGGTCAAGCTGGGCTCCAATTTCGATTGCGCCAGCGTCCCCGAGATCGACATGGCCCTGGCCGCCGGGGCCACCCCGGAGCGCATCTCCTATGGCAACACCATCAAGAAGGAGGCTGATATTGCCGCGGCCCATGCCCGGGGTATCAGCCTCTTTGCCATTGACTGCCGCGAGGAGGCGGAAAAGATCGCCCGCGCCGCCCCGGGGGCGCGGGTCTTTTGCCGCATTCTCTCGGAGTGCGTCGGCGCCGAGTGGCCCCTGTCCCGCAAATTTGGCTGTGCTCCGAATCTCGCCGTGGGGGTGCTCATCAAGGCCGACCGCCTGGGCCTCAATGCCTATGGCATCTCCTTTCATGTCGGCTCCCAGCAGCCCAACCCGGATGCCTGGGACATGCCCCTGGCGGCGGTCGCCGCCATCTTCCACGAGTTGGGCAATCACGGCATCCGGCCGCGCATGGTCAATCTCGGCGGTGGCTTTCCGGCGCACTACCTGACGGCCATCCCCACCCTGGAGACCTATGGCCGCGCCATCAACCAGGCCCTTTGGCGTCATTTTGGCGATCACTTGCCAGAAACCATCATCGAGCCGGGTCGCGGCCTGGTTGGAGATGCGGGCATCATCAAGGCCGAGGTCGTTCTGGTGTCGCGGAAGGCGGAGGATGACCCCTTGCGCTGGGTCTTTCTCGACATCGGCAAGTTTGGCGGTTTGATCGAGACCCTGGATGAGGCGATCCGTTACCCCATCCATACCGCCCGCGATGGCGATCCGACCACCCCCTGTATCATTGCCGGCCCCACCTGCGACTCGGCGGATATCCTGTACGAAAAGACGCCCTATGAATTACCCGTCTCCCTGGTCCCCGGGGACGAGGTCCTGATCGAGGGCACCGGGGCCTATACCACCACCTATGCCTCGATCGCCTTCAATGGCATCGAGCCCCTGCGGTCCTATGTCATCTAGGCCAGGGATATACGGGTTTCAAGACCCGTGAGATTAAATACTTCATCGAATAACGGATAACTCCGTATCGGTATTCAATCACACGGGACTTTGTGTCTAGCTGATGAGGGCGCTTGTTTCCGGCCAGCCTCCTGGAGTGCTCAACAAGGGCCAAATTACCAAACGAACCCATTTCAATTCTGAACAGCAGGGGGTGGCGAACAGGTGCTGCCCTTCTGATCCTGGCCAAAAAGCAGGCGAACCGGGCTTTTGTTGGGCGATCCGGGACCGGCCACGCCGAGTATGGACGAGGTACCTGATTGAATTACATTGGGTATTATCCTGCCAGTTGCGATGCTATCCCGACGTCGATATCCTGCCGCTGACGATGGGGTCGTTTGATGATCAGGGGAGGAGGACGATATGAGTGAACTCAGCAGGCTGTATCAAACCGATTATTGCACCTGGGCGACACGCCATGCCGAACTCCTGCGCGCCGGGCGCTACGCCGAATTGGATATCGAGCACTTAGTGGAAGAACTCAGCGATATGAGTAAGAGCGATCGACGCGAGTTGGAAAGCCGGTTATTGACTCTGCTCGCTCATTTATTGAAATGGGAATTCCAATACCCGATCCTCTCCGACCGTTGGCGCGAATTCGAGGGCCAAAGCTGGCGGGCAACCATCGTCGAACAGCGCAAACAGCTTGCCATCCTGCTGCGTCAATCACCCGGACTTAAAGCCATCCTCGACGAGGCCGTCACCGCCACCTACCCAGACGCGGTTGACCTGGCCAGCAAGGAAACACGCCTGCCTCCGGAGACCTTCCCCGCGCAGTGTCCCTACCAGGCCGCACCCTTACTCGACGACAATTACTACCCTGGCCGGGAGTGTCCCGACCCGGGAGATGACTAACTTCTGAAACAGACAGTTCTGGCGGCTGTGGTCGCCACTGTTGGCGGGCCACAAGGGGGCGGCTAGGGCTTCGACTCACGCCGGCCTACGACATCTGTCCGCAAGGGTGCACCGGCGGCGAGGCCAGCCAGGCCATGCTGTTGACCGGTCAAAGGCGCGACAGCCGGCTGGTTGCCTGTCTGGCCGCCGCCCCCGCCTTCGGGCTCGCCACCGAGCCGGCCCGCGGCCTGATAGAGGCCCAGATCGCGGTCATGCTGCGCGACTGGGCCAGTGTCTGCGATGAGGCCGGCCTGACCTTGACCCAGCGCCGGTCGCTCTGGCGGCGACAATTTCTCAACCCCTATTGTCTGGAAGGCTATCCAGTGGAGATCGCGATCCCCACGGCTAATCTGTTCTAGCCTGCCGTCGCTGGCCATCCCCGCGAGCGACGGCGGGAATTTTCGGTCATGCCCA
>JBGAUK010000148.1:0-2674 GCA_044228695.1 Chromatiaceae bacterium
GCATAGCCCCTGGCAACGCGGGTCCTGCGAGAACACCAACGGCCTCCTGCGCCAGTACCTGCCGAAGGGCACCGACCTGTCCGTCTACCGCCAGGAACAACTCGATGCGATCGCCGAGCGTCTCAACCAGCGGCCCCGGGCGATCCACGGCTACTTTCCACCGATTAGCGTCTACCGGGCCATGATGGAGCGGCTTAACCAGCCCACGAGCGCCGTTCACTGACAAGTGTTGCAATTGATATTGGACTCCGCCCTATATCATTATAAATCATGGCGTTGGGCTCACTCGTCTTGTCCATATATTATCTAGGATGGCTATATTAGGTGTTTTGATGACCAAGCACTTCGAACAACTGTCGGCCGAAGAGCGGGCGACGATCAGGGTGATGGCCCAGGAGGGGCAGAGTCTGCGTACCATGGCGCGGACCCTGCATCGTGCCCCTTCGACGATCAGCCGGGAATGGCGCCGGCATGCTGGGCCGGCCGCTACCCCGGGGACCAGCGGCTATGACGCCAAGCGGGCTGGCCAGGAAGCTCGCCTCCGCCGCTGCCAGCCGCGGCGGTCGCCACAGCTGGCGATGGATGGCGTCCTGTTTGACGTCGTCGAACATTTTCTGCGGGAGGGTTGGTCGCCCCGGTCAGATCGCCGGCGCTATGAACATGATGTTGCCTGATGCCCCGGCGCGGCGGGTCGCCGCCGAGACCATTGACACTTGCCACTACGCCCTGCCGCAGGGTGCCTGGCGCCAGGAACTGATCGCCGGTCTGCACCAGGCCCACCGTACCCGCCTGCAGCGCACCCGAGGCACGGATCGTCGTGGACAACTGGCTGATATGCCGGGTATTCATGTCCGTCCGCCCGAGGTGGAGGACCGTGCCTTGCCGGGCCATTGGGCGGGTGACTTCATCAAGGGGGCGGGTAACCGCTCGGCGGTGGGGTCCTGGTCGAGCCAAGCTCGCGCTGGGTGCTGCTGGCGAAGATGAACGATGCCACCACCGCCTCCGCCCTCGCCGGTTTTACCCGCAAGCTCAACCGTATCGCGGCGCCCTGCGCCAATCGCTGACCGATGACCAGGGGCAAGAGGGGGCACGCCATGCCGAGTTGACTGCCCAGACTGGGGTCAAGGTCTCCTGCTGCGACCCGGATAGCCCTTGGCAACGCGGGTCCTGCGAGAACCCCCATGGGCTCCTCCGCCAGTACCTGCCGAAGGGTACCGACCTGGCCCGCTATAGCCGGGAACCTCTCGATGCGATCGCCGAGCGCCTCAACCAGCGGCCCCGGGCGATCCACGGCTACTTTCCACGGATCAGCGTCTACCGGGCCATGATGGAACGTCTTAACCAGCCCAAGAGCGCCGTTCACTGACAAGTGTTGCAATTGATATTGGACTCCGCCCTTTCGCCCGAACCGGCCCCGCCGGTGAAGAGCGGCGAGCCGTTGAGGACGATGCCGAAGCGGCTCCCGCCGTCCTTGGCCGGGCGCATTTTGGAGATGAGATGCAGCAGGAACAGCAGGGAGCCATCCGACACGCGCGGCAGGCCGGGGCCAAAGCGGCCGTTAAAGCCCTTGGTCGCGTGTTCCTTGCGGATCTCTTTCTCGACCTTCTTCCACTCCACCCCGAAGGGCGGATTGGACAGCATGTAATCGAACTTGCGGTAGGGGTGGCCGTCTTCCGAGAAGGTGTTGCCGAAGACGATATTGGCGACATCCTGCCACTTGATGAGCATGTCGGCCTTGCAGATGGCATAGGACTCGGGGTTGAGTTCCTGCCCGAACATGGTCAGCCGGGCTTGGGGGTTGTGCTCTTCCAGATATTCGCCGGCCACCGACAACATGCCGCCCGTCCCCGCCGTGGGGTCGTAGATGGTGCGCACCACCCCTGGTTTGGCCAACACCTCGTCATCCTCTATGAACAAGAGGTGGACCATCAGGCGGATCACCTCGCGCGGGGTGAAGTGTTCGCCCGCGGTCTCGTTGGAGAGTTCCGCGAACTTGCGGATCAGTTCCTCGAAAACCAGCCCCATCTGGATGTTGCTGACCCGATCGGGGTGCAAGTCCATCTGGGTAAAGCGCTCGGTGACCTGATACAGCAGCCCCGCCTTGGCGAGGCGGTCAACCTGGGTATAAAAGTCGAAGCGCTCGAAAATGTCCCTGACCTCTTGGCCCATCTTTGTCAGCAAAACCCAGCCTACCGGGCATTTTCAATGAGTTAGAAAATTTTCGCGGCAGAGTTGGTCACTACATTTGCGAAACCTCGGCGTGCGGGTCGATGAGCGTCTTCTCGGTCCTGCCGGGCAGGTGGGGTAGGCCCAGGACGTTGTAGAGGACCTGCTGGTGGGGTTCGGGCCGAGTGGCCTTGCGGATGTGGTAGATCTGACCATCGTCGCGGTGGAGCACCACGGTGACCCGCTCCTCGCCGGCGAACTGGTGGCGCAGGCTCTCCCAACTGAGGTGAATGCCCTGGGCCTTGAGCCGGATGCGCAGGCTGTGGACCAGGTGGTAGGCCAGCACCGAGATGAACAGATGGCCGTCGACCCGGGCGCTCTGGTGGTGATAGATGGGGCGTAGGCCAAGCTCCGACTTCAGGGAGCGGAATACCGCCTCCAGATCGGTGAGCATGGTGTAGGTATCCCACAGGGTGCGCTCATCCCAGTCGGCCTGGTTGGTCCGCAG
>JBGAUK010000149.1:0-2527 GCA_044228695.1 Chromatiaceae bacterium
CTGGCGCCTGGGTCTGGCGGGCTTCACCCGCCGCCCCGGCGGTGCCGTCCTGCATATCACCGGCCTGGGTCTGGGCATCCTGGCCCTGCTCCTGCTGGCGGTGGTGCGTGTCGATCTGCTGCGGGCCTGGCAGGAGCGGCTGCCGGCGGGGGCCCCCAATCACTTTCTGATCAACGTCCAGCCCAATGATGTGGCCCCCCTGAAGGACTTTCTGGGCGAGGCGGGCATTGGTCCGGTGGCGCTTTACCCTATGATCCGGGGTCGGCTGGTGGCCATCCAGGGGCGTGGGGTGGAGCCCTCCGCCTATGCCAATCCCCGCGCCCAGCAACTGGCCGCGCGGGAGTTCAACCTAAGCCAGACCCTCGCCTTGCCGTCCGACAACCAACTGGTCGCCGGCGACTGGTGGGCGGGTGCCGAGGCGCCGCCGCAGTTTTCGGTGGAGGCGGGGCTGGCCGAGACCCTGGGCATCCGCCTGGGGGACGAAATCACCTTCCTCATCTCCGGCCGCGAGCTCAGCGCCCCGGTCACCAGTCTGCGCAAGGTCCAGTGGGATAGCTTTAACGTCAACTTCTTCGTAGTCTCGTCTCCCGCCCTGCTGGGGGGCGAGGCCGCCACCTTCATCACCAGCTTCCACCTTTCCAAGGAGCAGGAGACCCTGATCCCGGAACTGGTGCGGCGTTTCCCGAGTGTCACCCTGCTCGACGTGAATGCCATCCTCAATCAGGTCCGCTTGGTCGTCGAGCGCGGGGTGCTGGCGGTGGAGTATGTCTTCCTCTTCACCCTGGCCGCCGGGCTCCTGGTCATGTTTGCCGGCATCCAGGCCAGTCTCGAGGAACGCCGCCTCGAGCATGGCATCCTGCGCACCCTGGGTGCCGGTCGTCGGGCCCTGCTGACCAGTCTCGCCGTGGAGTTCACGGCCTCCGGCATCCTGGCCGGCATTCTGGCCTCTCTCTTCGCCGAGGTTACCGGCTGGCTCCTTGCGGAACACCTCTTTGGCCTGGAATTCAGTTTCAACCCCCGGCTCTGGCTCGTCGGCGTTCTGGGTTCGGGACTCTTTATCGGCCTGGCGGGGACCCTGGCAACCTACCCCTTGCTGATCCGCCCGCCCCTGAAGACCCTCCGCGCGGCGACTTAGGCTGGATGACAGGGGGGCGATAACCGCTGGTCAGGATCAGTGGTTACTGGAAGGGCTATTCCTTCATACCCCCTCTCCCCAACCCTTCCCCGCAAAGGGGGGTGGGAGCTAGGAGAACGGCCGCTTTGCCTTTTGCGGTTGACCCAACCCCGGGAGGGGTGAGGGGTTGATACGGGTGTTTCTCAATGGGTCCACTGGAAGGAGGCTGTAGCGGCGCCGGAACCGGGAACCTTCATGGTCCGCTGATGTTTCTTGCCGGCGTAAACGAGGGTCACGAGATACTCACCCTGGGGGACCTTGGCCAGGAAGAGGGGCCCCGTCGCCTCAGCCTCCAGCAGGATCCTGTGGCTGGAGGCTTCCTCGATGCGGACACCAATGGCAAAGGGCTTGTGATTCGCGCCAGTGACCGTGAAGACCAATCGCAGGTTGTAGGGTTCCTGGCTGGCCTCCAAGCGCGCCTTCTCCTCGGGGTCGCCGCCGCCACTAAGGTAGGGGATACCGCTGCTGCTCATGAGGGGCTGAATGGGCGGGATCGCCGCGGAGGCCGGGCCCGGCGCGGATTGTATGCCCCAATCGCTGGTCCCCGCCTCGGGAAGGGCACTCACGGGTCCAGACCAGTAGATGTTCTCGACCGTCGCCCCCTGGGGCGTAATTCTGATATTGCGCGTCTGAATCTGACCCTGGTTGTCCAGGGTCAGGACATAGGCGCCCGGGGGTAACTGGGCGTAGAACCAGGGGCCATTGGAGGTGGCGTCAAGCAGGGTCGCCCCCCTGGGGTCCTGAATCCTCACCTTGACGGCGGACAAATAACTGCCCGAGCCGCTGATCGCGAAGAGGAGCCTCAGATTGTATTGGGATTTAGCCGCCTCCATGCGGGCCCGCTCGTCGTAGCCGACCCCACCGCTGATATAGGGTACGCTGGAGGCGCTGCCAGGGGAGGGCGCCGTCTCGGCGATTTCGTTGGTTGCGGGGGCATAAGTAGGGACGGCGGGCTGGGAAGGGGCGGCGCCGCTGGGCGGGGCAATGACCCACTCCGCCCGGTTGGCGCCAGCGGTCTCGCCCTCGCGGATGGCCTGCTCCAGTTCGCGCTCATCCAGGGTCGGCGCGTCTGGTGGGGCAGGGATGGCGCCGACGGGCGCTGGCTGGGCGCTGGCTGCGGTTCCGCCCAGACCCACAGCCATCATGAGTGGGATTAGGCTGGCTTGAATGGCATTTTTCATGGCGATCTCCAGAGCAATCGAAAGGGAAGAACGGGTTTATGCGTGCGTACTGAAAAGGTCCCTACACCCAGCGCTGATGACGCTTCGGGGCTAGCAGGAGGGCCGGGTGGGGGCTGGCGGGGGTGTCGACAGCAGGGATGCTGTCGCCAAGCCTACAGGGATGTATTCACGG